>JANOKR010000648.1:0-3002 GCA_031419315.1 Betaproteobacteria bacterium | reverse complement strand
GTTTCTGGCGCGCGCACCTCGCCCTGCGCGCGGCGGGCTTTGGTCTGCTCTAGAACCTTGTTCGAACAACTGCCTTCGACAAAATCGGCGCGGTGCAGCTCGCCGTTTTTCAGGTCCAGCCACAGGCTGCCAGCGTCAGCGAGGTTGCGGTTGCTCGACGTCGTCAGGCGCGCGTCACGCGGCAGCGTCGTCGCGTCGACCTTGAGCACATGGCTCTTCGGCGGCAGGCCGCACAGGCTGTATTTTCCCTCGGAGTCGGAGATCAGCGCGCTGCCGTCGTTGAGCACCAGGCGCACACCCGGGATGCCAAGCTCTTCGCGGTCCTGCACATGGTTGCCGTTGCAGTCGACAAAAATCTTGCCCAGCACGCAGGCTTCGGGCGCAAACACGCCGCCGCTGACGCGGATGCGGTGGCGCGCTTCATTCGTCGGCACCGAGCCGGCAAAGGGCACAAAGTCCGCGCCGACGCAGCCGGCCGGCGCACCGCAGGCATGGGCTCGCGCGCGGTTGATGCCGTCACCTTGCATCGCACCGACACCGACGCGCACGCGGTAGCGCAGCACCAGTTCGTTGCTCGCCGGCATCGCGCCGAGGTTGAAGGCCAGGGTCGGGCCGACGCCCCCTGCCGGGTCGGCGATCACCGCGCCGTTGACGCTGGCGGTGCCGCGGATGTAGGTCAGGCCGGCCGGCAGGCGGTCGACCCCCGTCGTCTGGCGCGGCCGCGGCCCGGCCGTGGCGCGCACCGTGATCGTGTAGCGCACGGTGTCGCCGATCTCTGCCACCGACTTGTCACCGGTCTTGCTGAGGTTGATGCCGGTCGGCGGGTCGGGGTCGAGCGGGATGTGGTTGTGCACGATATTCGCGCCCGCCGAGCCGGTGGTGAAGTTCAGGAAATAAGTCGTCGCGCTGCCGATCGGGCCGGTCGGCACCGACGCTTGCGGCTGCACGTTGAAGACCGAACCGGCGCCGCCCGGCGGCAGCAGCGGGCCCGCGGCGGGGAAGATCGCGGTCGAGACAAATCGGTAGCCCGATGGCGGCGTCACGGTCAGACCAAAGGTGCAGGTCGGTGGCGCAGTCGTCGAGATCAGGTATTGGTAGAAGCCGTCGGGGCCGACGGTCATCGAGATGCCGTTGCCGGCAATCGTGTAGCCGCCAAGCGTGGCGCCGACGATGCCTGTCGCCGGGTTCCACGCCGCGCAGGCACCGACCGGTGCCATCGTCACCACCGAGCCCGGCACTGGTTGGCGCAAGCCCGAGTCGTAGACCACGCCGCTGGGGTCGACCGGCAGGCTCTGCTGGGCTAAGTCCTGGCCAGGCGCCAGGACGACGGTGAGCGACGGCCGGTCACCGCTGCCGACACACGAGCTTGCCGTGCCGGCCGGCGGGCGGCCGTTGACACAGGTTGCGCCCGACGATCCCGGCGCCGATTCGCCGTTGACCGGATAACCAAAAACGACGCCCGATGCCGGGTCGCGGAAGCGCACCGCGAGCTCGACACCGGGCAGCAGATCGGCGAGGCGGTAGCCACCGTCAGGGCCGGTGACCGCCCGCGCGACGATGGCGCCGGAGGCGACATCGATGACTTCGACCTGCCACAACGGCAAACGCCGATCACCACCATCGAGCACCCGCGACGCGCTGCCGGTGTCGTACCAGACGGTGCCCGACAGCGATGCCGCCAGCTGCACCGCGACCGGGTCACGACAGACGTTGTGTTCGATCGCGGCGGTGCAGATCGGCAGCGCGGCCAGGTTGTTGTTGAAGTTGTCGCGCTCCGCGGCGGACGGCCGGCGGGCGTCGATCTCGCCACCACCGTCGACCATCACGGCATTGTTCACATTGCCTGCTGCGGCAGCGGCGGCGGCCACCGACACGACCACCGAGATCGGGCTGGTGCTGGCAACGCCGGCAGCGATCACGCTCGAAGAGTTGCAATCAAAGGCGCTTGCACCCGCCGCACCGGAGCACACCCAGCCGGTGCCGAGCGGTGTGTTGGCCAGGGTCAGGCCCGCAGGCAGGCGGTCGCTGACGGTGTACACGCCCGCGGTCGCGATCTCGCCGACATTGCGCACGGTGATCCGGTAGTTGCCGGTTTTGGTGACCGTGAAGCGGTCTTCAAGGTGGCGCTTGCTGACCCGCAGATCGGGCGAATTGCCGAGCTCGCCAAAATTGTTGTTCAGCGCCCGTCCGCCCGGTGGCAACACGATCGTGGCGATCACCGACGGCGCGGTGCCCGGCCCGGTGGCGGTGCCGCCCAGGGTGCCCGGCGACGTGATGCCGTTCAGCGTGCCGGCCGGCTGGATGGGCTCGGTCAGCGTGTAGTTGCCGGGGCGCAGGTTGGCAAAACTGTAGCTGCCGTCGGGGCCGGTGGTGGTGCTTGAAGTTACCGGGTTGCCAAGATCGTCGCTGCCGGTCAACTCGATCGTTATGCCTGCCAGGCCGGCTTCAGCGCCGTCGATGGCGCCGTTGTTGTTGTTGTCGGCGTAGACACGCCCAGCGATCTCGGCCGCCGGCACCTCGGCAAAATTGTTTGCCGCGGCGATCTGGCCGACACCGAGCGTGATGGCGCTGATCGCGCTCGGCGCGGTTGCCGCCGCTGTCGCTGTGCCACCGGCATTGCCGGGCAGGGTCACGCCGTTGACCGTGCCCGCAGGCTGGGTCGGCTCGCGCACGATGTACGTGCCCGGCGAGAGGTTGGCAAAACTGTAGCTGCCATCGGCGCCGGTGACCACGGTGCGGGTGACCGCGGCGCCGCCAAGATCGGTGCCGCTGAGCTCGATCGTGACCCCGGCGATGCCGGCTTCTGCGCCATCGACGAGGCCGTTGTTGTTGCTGTCGAGCCAGACGCGGCCGCTGATCGCGCTCGTATTCGGGACCTCGGCAAAGTTGTTGGCCGCTGACGTGGTGCCGGGTGTTGTCAGCACCACGTTGCTGATCGCGCTCGGCAACGTCGGTATCGTTGTCGGCGTGCCGCCGATGCTGCCGGCGATGGTCTGGCCATT
>JANOKR010000647.1:0-3396 GCA_031419315.1 Betaproteobacteria bacterium | reverse complement strand
CTGGCCGTTCTGGCGCAGCAGGCAGCCCAGGTTGTTGCGCACCTCGACATTGCCGGGTTCCAGCGCCAGGCAGCGCTGGTAGGCCGCTGCCGCGTCGCCCGGTTGCTGCTGGTCGAGCAGCATGTTGCCCAGGTTGTTGTGCCAGGACCCCACCTTCGGGTCGAGCTCGATCGAGCGCCGGACCTGTGCCAGGGCCTCGTCGACACGCTGCCGCTGGTAGAGCAAGACGCCGAAGAAGTGGACCAGGTTGGCATCGTCGGGCAGCGCCTTGAGCAACAGGCGGTACAAAGGCTCGGCGTCGTCGAGCCGGCCCTGGCGGTGCGTCGCGATCACGCTGGCCACGGCTTGGCGCAAGTCGGCGCCAGGCCGCGGCGGCTGGCTGCCGAAGAAGTGGGGTGTTTTCATTGGATCGGTCGAGGCCCACTATGCCAGCGCGCGGCGCGGCCTGGCATACGGCCGGGTACCTACTCAATCCCGCGCCAGACGCGGGATCTGAGGCGATCGCGGGCAGTTGCGGGTCGCGTCAGTTACGCTGGCTGCCTGCGCCGCCGCGCTGCCCAGACGGGCCGCACGATGCAACGCCTGCCTGCACCCCAGGAGCACCGCATGCCCGCCTACGTCTACGCCACCGGCGAAGTCACCGACCCGGTTTTGTACGAACAGTACCGCAGCCAAGTGCCGGCGCTGATTGCCGCGCATGGCGGACGTTATCTGGTGCGCGGCGGTGCGGCCGAAGTGCTCGAAGGCGGTGGCATCGCGGGCCGGCAGGTGATCCTGGAGTTTCCCGACATGGCGCATCTGAAGGCGTTTTATCAGTCGCCGGAATACGCGCCGTTGATCGCATTGCGCCAGCGCGCGTCGACGATCCGCCTGATCGCGGTCGAAGGGGTTTGATCAGACGAACGGCCGGTCGGTCGGTCACGCCAAAACGGAACACCAAGTCGGCGTATACGGCGCTGCCCTCGACGAGGCGCGCACTCGGTCGTCGGTGCGCGTGACCCAATCTGCCGCGGCCTCGGCGCTCGCCGCTGCGCAGCAGGGCCAGCACGCGCGCCAGGACGTATTGCGGTGCGATGGGGATGGCCATGCCGGTGGCGACCAAGCCTTCAGCGCGGCACCGGTGCCGAAGCTGCAACCGAAGCTGCAACCGAAGCCGCGGCCGCAGCCGGCGGCACGATCACATCGGCCTTGCCACCCACGCAGTCGCTGGTCTGGCCGGCGCTGCACCTTGCGCGGTCGGGCGCGGCGCCCGGCGGTGGGCGTTGGATGCCGCCAGGCGGGTAGAGCAGGGTCAGCACGACAGTGATCGCGGTGGCGATGGCCAGCCCGAAGATCAGCAACCGGCGGCGGCGCGAAATCGGCCGGTACTTCTCGTCGGGCAGCGGCCGCGGGCCGGGCAGCGGCGGCTTTTTTTCAGGCATTGCCGCCGGGCGCGCCGCCACGCCCCGCCGGCCGCGGCGGGCGGGGGGGGCGCGGGCCGGTGCCGGCGCGGCGATCGTTGCCGTTGTTGTCGCGGCGGTTGTCGCGATGGCCATCCCGCGTGTCATTGCGACCGTCGTTGCGCGGCCCGCGATCGTGGCGCTGGCGCGGTTGACCAGGCCCCGGGCCGCCGGGCGCGGCCGGCGGCGGCATCGGCGGCCGCTCTTCGCGCTCCTTGATCGCAATCAGCAGCGTGGCGTCCAGGTCGGCCTCTTTGAGGCGCTTGAGGGCGCAGAAGTTGGCCTTGGTCAAGGTGCTCGTTTCGAAGCTGCGCAGCAGCGCGGCGCGTTCACGCCGGGCACCGTCGTCGGCGACCTGGCGTTGCCGGGAGGCCTGTTCGTTGGCGGGTTCGTTGGCGAGTTCGGGCGCGGGCGTTTCGTTGGGTCGTTTGGAGGTGTTTGTGGCCGCGCGTTCGGGGCTGCGTTCCCGGTTGCGGTTTGGTGTGCGGTTTGGTGTGCGGTTGGTAGTAGGTTCGGTACGGCGTTCGGTGGTGTGATCAGTACCGCGATCAGTACCGCGGTCGCGATTGCCGTCGGTTGCCACTGGCGCCGCGCTGCCAGCCGCGGGCTCATCGCTGCGGCGATCGGCGCTTGGCGTGTCGATTGGGTTGTTGCGCGGCGGGTTGCGGCCGTTGGCCCGCTCGCTGGCACGCAGCGCTTCGCGCTCGGCGGCGCGCCGGGCATCGACCAGTGCGCGCCTGCGATGGAGTTCTTCGGCTGCGGCCTCGCGGTGGATGGCGTCGATGTCGCCGGCCGGTGCGCCGTCGAGGTCGAAGCGGCAGGGTGCGTGCACCAGCCCTTTCAGGTACGCCGTGGTGGTCGTGTGCCGGCTCAGAAACAAACCCAGCGAGCGTTTGTTGAAGATGCCGGGTGCGCGCAGTTGCAAGTCGGCCTGGATGCGCAACTTGATCGGCTTCGCCGGGCCCTGGTTGCCGAACAGCGCCGGGAAGATCTCGGCCAGCCGCCGCGCGGTGGCGCCGGGCGACAGCTCGGGTGTGGCTGGCGGCGCCGCCGTCGAAGTGGCCGCCGCCGGCTCCAACGGGCTGGTGTCGGCGGGCTGGCCCGCCGGCGCGCCGGCGATGGCCTCCGTGGGCGCATCCGTGGGGGCATCAGCGGGGGCATCAGAGAGTGCATCAGCGGGCACCGCGGTGATCGGCTCGGCACGCGGCTGTGCGTCCGGCGCTGCGTCGGCCACGGCAAGCTCATTTACGCCGGGCTCGGCATCCCCTTCGGCAACCACTTCGGCAAGCACTTCAGCAATTGGCAGCGCGGGGCTCGCGGCAGGTGACTCAGTCGGGTCGGGATCGGGCATGGGGTGCAGGGGGTGCATGGAACGCGAGGCAGGCGACGCAGGGCGCTGATTGTCGTCGTTGTCTGCACTGGCTGCGCCCGCTGCGGCGCGCGCGGCGCTTGCAGCGAGCCACGCGGCCCAGCCCTGCGCGCGCAGCAAGCAGGCCGGGCACGCGCCACAGCCGGCGCCCCAAGCGTGCCGCCGCGTGCGATCGCCGAGATAGCAGGTGTGACTGTCGTCGACGATCAACTGCACCAGCGTGTCACCACCCAGTTCGTGCGCGAGTTGCCAACACGCCGCCTTGTCCAGCCCCATCAGCGGTGTCTCGATCACGATTGCGCTGGCCATGCCGAGCTGTAGCGCCGACTGCATCGCCTTGATGCTCGCGTCGCGGCAGTCGGGGTAGCCGGAATAGTCGGTTTCGCACATGCCGCCGACGAGCACGCCCAGGCCACGCCGGTAGGCCAGCGCGGCGGCAAAAACCAGGAACACCAGGTTGCGGCCGGGCACAAAAGTGTTCGGCAGGCCACCGGCTTGCATCTCGATCGCGCGATCGCGGGTCAGCGCCGACTCGCTGAGCTGGCCGAGCACGGACAGGTCCAGCAGATGGTCGTCACCAAGCCGGGC
>JANOKR010000646.1:0-11845 GCA_031419315.1 Betaproteobacteria bacterium | reverse complement strand
CGGCCAGTTTGGCTTCGGCCTGGGCCTTGACTTCGAGTGTGCCGGCGGCGTTGCCGGGCGCGACCATGCGGTCACTGTAGAAGTAGTGCGGCATCATCGCCTGCACGCTGCCCGAGAGCCAGAACAACCACTTGTAAAACGCGGCGCGCTCGGCGCTGCCCAGCGGCGGCGCCAACGCGGCGGCCGGTTGGCTGTCGACCAGATGCAGCACGATCGCCGCGGTTTCGTAGAGCACCAGGCTGCCGTCGACGAGCACCGGGATCAGGCCGTTCGGGTTGAGCTTGAGATAGGCCGCGGACTTGTGCTCAGCGTTCGCGCGGTCGACCTGCAGCAGCTCGAAAGGCAGGCCGAGCTCGCGCAGCACGATATGCGGCGTCATGCTGGCGTTGCCGGGGTAGTAGTGGAGTTGGATCATGGTGGCGCAAATCATGACATGCGGCGTGAGCGCCAGCGAGTTAGTCGACGAGTTAGTCGACACGTTAGCCGACGAGTTACGCCGCGTGTTAAGTTCTCCCCCGCCAGAACCAGGGGGCATGCGACACCGAAGCCGGGCAGCAGATCCGGTGCAATAGCAGCGACGCGCAGCAGTGCTTTTCGCCGCCAGGAAGAACGAATGCCGAAGACTTACGAACAAATTCTCAAGCAGATCGACACTTTGCAGCAGCAGGCCGAAAAGCTGCGCCTGCAAGAACTCGGCGGTGTCATCAGCCGCATCCAGGTTGCGATCAAGGCCTATGGGCTGACCGCGGCCGACCTCGGTTTTGCCGCCGCGGCTGCACCACGCGCAGCGGCCAGTACCAGCCCCGGCGCGCCAGCGCCGGGCGTGGCCAAGGTCAAACGCCGCCGCCGCGGCAAGGCCCAGGTCAAGGCGAGCAAATCGTCGGCGCCGCTGAAATACCGCAACGACGCCGGCCAAGGCTGGGTCGGCATGGGCAAGCGCCCGCAGTGGTTGCGCGACGCGCTGGCAGCGGGCAAGACCCTGGCCGACTTCAGGATCTGAAACTGCTATTTCGAGGCACAACGCGCTGATTGCCGGCACGCTTTTTGCGCTGGCAGCCGGCCTGTTGTGGGGCCTGGTCTTTGTCGCGCCGCTGATGCTCGCCGACTACCCGGCGGCGTTGCTGTCGTTTGCGCGCTATTTTGCTTTCGGCCTCATCGCGCTGCCGCTGGCTTTTTTCGATCACAAGGCGCTGCGTGGGCTCACCCGTGCCGACTGGGTCGAGGCCTTCAAGCTCAGCCTGGTCGGCAACGTCATCTACTACCTGTGCCTGGCCGCGGCGATCCAGCGTGCCGGCGGGCCGCTGCCGACGATGATCATCGGCACCCTGCCGGTGGTCATCGCGGTCTGCTCCAACCTGCGCGGCGGGCCGGCTGCCAGCCGCCTGCCCTGGCAGCGGCTGCTGCCGTCGCTGCTGCTCATCGGCACCGGCATCGCGGCGGTGAACCACAACGAGCTTGACCATCTGCGCGGCGCCAGCACCGCGGATTTGAAGAGTTATGCCTGGGGTGCGCTGCTTGCCATCGGCGCGGTGATCTGCTGGACCTGGTACCCGATCCGCAATGCCGACTGGCTGCGCGCGCATGCCGACCGCAGCCCACGCGGCTGGGCGACCGCGCAGGGCGTCGCGACGCTGCCGCTGGCGGCGCTGGGTTATGGGCTTTTCTGGCTCTGGAATGACAGCACGGCGCAGCGCTTCGAGATGCCCTTCGGGCCGACACCCGAACGCTTCATCGTCTTGATGCTGGCCATCGGCCTGCTTGCATCGTGGCTCGGTACGCTGTGCTGGAACGAGGCCAGCCAGCGCCTGCCGACGGCACTGGTCGGCCAGCTCATCGTCTTCGAGACCATCGCCGCGCTGGCCTACGCTTTTTTGCTGCGCGGCCGCATGCCTGAGACGGCGACGCTGTTCGGCATCGGGCTGCTCATCGCCGGCGTGGTGTGGGCCCTGCGGCCGCGGCCGGATGCAGCGGTTTCTGGGTCTTGACGGAGAGCGGTCGATCGTATCGGCGCGTTGCGAATCAGGCGTTGGACCGTCCTGTCATCGACGCGCGATCAGGACGTCGCGGCACGCTGCTCCGCTCATGCCTCGCCGCTCGTAGGCGGCAAGTCCCTCAGCAGCCGTGAGGAGCCTTCCGGCTCCACACGCGCGGCTTCGGTCCCCCGAGTCGAGCTGCGCTCGCCTCTCCTCCTCTACTTCGCTGCGCAGCGCACCCCACCGTCCTGATCGATCACGCTGGTCTGTGCTCGACCCGAGCACAACAGTCAGTGCCGGCCCGAAGCGGCGACGCGTCAAGCCAGCGCGTCGTCGAGCACCTCGACCCAATGCCGCACCGGCGTTGTGGTGCCGGTTTGCAGATGCTGGATGCAGCCGATGTTTGCCGAGATGTTCGTCTGCGGCGCCAGCGGTTTGAGGTTCTCCAGCTTGCGGTCGCGCAGCTGGTAGGCCAGCTCGGGCTGCAAGATGCTGTAGGTGCCGGCCGAGCCGCAGCAGAGGTGGCTCTCGACGGTGGCGACCTGGACTTCGAAGCCGAGCTCGGTCATTCCCGACTCGACACCGCCGCGCAGTTGCTGGCCATGCTGCAAAGTGCAGGGTGGGTGGAAGGCCAGCCGCGGTTTGTCCGGCACCGCTGATTTGCGCAGTTTGGGCTTCAGCGCGCTCACCAGACCGGGCAGCAGCTCGCTCAGGTCGCGTGTGAGTTCGCCGATACGCCGCGCCTTGTGTGCATACGCCGGGTCGTGCGCGAGGGCGTGGCCATATTCCTTGACGGTGACGCCACAGCCCGACGCATTCATCACGATCGCCTCGACGCGGCCCTGCGATGTCGGGCCTTCGACGAGCGGCCACCAGGCGTCGATATTGCGGCGCATGTCGACGAGGCCACCTTCGTGGTCGCTCAGGTGTGAGCGGATCGCACCGCAGCAGCCGGCGCCGTCGGCGACCAGGGTCTGGATGCCGGCGGCGTCGAGTACACGCGCGGTGGCGCTGTTGATATTGGGCATCATCGCCGGCTGCACGCAGCCCATCAGCATCAGCACCTTGCGCTTGTGCTGGCGCGTCGGCCATTGGTGCGCACGCGGGCCGGCCTTGGCCGGCACCTTGTTCTGCAGCGCCGCGGGCAGCAGCGGCCGCGCGAGCTGGCCGAGTTTCATCGCCGGCGCAAACAGCGGCGAGGTCAGGCCTTCTTTGAGCAGCCAGCGCAAGGCACGCGCTGGCTTCGGGCGCTCGACCTTGGCCTCGACAACACGCCGGCCGATTTCGACCAGGTTGCCGTATTGCACGCCGCTGGGGCAGGTGGTCTCGCAATTGCGGCAGGTCAGGCAGCGGTCGAGATGGCCCTGGGTCTTGCTCGTCACCGGCGCACCTTCGAGCATCTGCTTGATCAGGTAGATGCGCCCACGTGGGCCGTCGAGCTCGTCGCCGAGCAACTGGTAGGTTGGGCAGGTCGCGGTGCAGAAGCCGCAATGGACACATTTGCGCAGGATGCTTTCAGCCTCCTCGCCGTCGCGGGTGCCGATGAACTCGGGGGCAAGATTGGTTTGCATCAGAGGCTGAGGCGCTCAGGCCAGGGTGTAGCTGAGCACCCAATAATGTTCGTACAGGGTCCATTGCGGATCGCGGGCGCGGGGCCAGGAGCAATCGCCAAGCATCGATAACGCCTCGTCGCGGGTGGGGAAGTTTTTCAACACCTCGTGGGTTGACCCGTCGTCGAGGTTGCGCTGCTGATAAGTGTTGTCGTCGGCGTCGGTGCGCGAGATCGGCGTGCTGCTGGCCGGCACAAAGCGGTTGTCCAGGAAGACCACCCGCGCGCCGGGTTCGAGCCGGCTGTGCAGCAGCGTCAACCAGCCGGGCAAGCGGGCCAGCGGCACATGGCTCCACCAGCAGCCGGCAAACGCGGCGTCGAACGACGCTGCGCCGCCTGATGCCGTGGCGTCGAATGACGCTGCGCCGCCTGATGCCGCGGCGTCGAATGACGCTGCGCCGAGATCTTGCAGCGTGTAGGCGTCGACCATCGCAAAGCGCACCTTGCCCGCAGGCAGCGGCTTGTGCTGCGCCAGCGCCATCGTCTCGGGATTGAGGTCGGTGGCCAGCCAGCTGGCGCAGTCGCGTGCACCATGCGGCGTCCACCAGCCGGTGCCGCAGGCGATCTCGAGCACCCGGCGGCCGCTGAACTGTGGCGTTAGCCAATTTTCCATCGCGCGCAAATCGGCCTGGCGCTCGGGCTTGAAGTAGACGCGCTCGTAGACCGCCGCGCGCCGCGCGTAGTAGTCGGCCATCGACTCGACGACGCCCTGGCCGGCGCTGCTGGGTTGAATCGACGCCGTGCTCATCACAGGTCTGCGTAGAGCCGGCCGGGATTGAAGATGCCGTCGGGGTCGAAGGATTTTTTCAGCGCGCGGTGGATGCGCGCCAGCGGCGGGGACAGCGGCGCGAAGACCCCCGCGCTTTTGTCACCGCCGCGGAACAGCGTCGCGTGCCCACCTTCAAAAGCCGCCGCGTCGCGCACCTGCGCCGCCGGTGTACTGGTGCACAGCCAACGCTGCGCGCCGCCCCATTCGATGAGTTGCTCGCCGGACAGTTTCAGCGGCCCGGCCACAGAAGGCAGCGACAGCCGCCACAGGCTGGCGCCGGCTTCGACGGCCTTGCGCGCGCCGACAAAATACTCGTCGCCGTGGTCGCGCAAGCCGGCCCAGAAGCCGGCGGCGAGTATCGCGTCGATGTTTTCGCCGCCGAGCTTTTGCGCTGCCGACTGCACCGCGGCCTGCGCGCCCGACAAGCGCACGACGAGCATGCCGTCCCACCAGGCGCTGGCGTTGATCGGCAGCGGCTGGCCGCCCCAATCGTTGAGCTGCTTGATTGCCGCGGCAGCCGTCATCTCAAAACGCAGCGTGCAAGTGGCCATCGCCGCCGGCAACACCTTGAGCGAGACCTGACAGAGCACGCCGAGCACGCCCATCGAGCCGGCAAGCAGGCGCGACACGTCATAGCCGGCGACGTTTTTCATCACCGTGCCGCCGAAGTTGAGCAGCTCGCCGCGGCCGTTGAGCAAGGTCGCGCCGAGCACGTAGTCGCGCACGCCGCCCACCGCGGCGCGGGCCGGCCCGGCCAGGCCCGCGGCGACCATGCCGCCGACCGTGCCGCCGGTGGTTTCGCGGCCGGTGCTGGCAGTGCCAGCCGCACCGGCCGCAGCGCCAAAACGCGGCGGCTCAAATGCCAGGCATTGCCCTTTTGCAGCGAGCTCGGCTTCGAGCTCGGCCAGCGGTGTGCCGGCGCGCGCCGTGACTACCAATTCGCTCGGCTCGTAGCTGCTGATGCCCGACAGCGCACGCACATCCAGCGGCGTGCCCCGCGGCACGCCGCCGTAAAAAGCCTTGGTGCCGCCGCCACGGATCTCGAGCGTGCGCTTCGCGTCTCGTGCCGCATGGACTTGGTCGATGAGTTTTTGCAACGCGGCGTCAGTCGCCGGCATCACCACCAACGTGTCCGCCATCAAAACCGCTCCAGCTCGGCGAACGGCAGCAGCCCGCGTTTGACATGCATGCGGCCGTATTCGGCGCAGCGCTGCAGCGTCGGCAGCACCTTGCCCGGGTTGAGCAGCCCGCCGGGGTCGAAAGCGGCTTTCAGCGCAAACATCTGGCCCCGTTCTTCGGCGCTGAACTGGACGCACATCGAGCTGAGTTTTTCGACCCCAACCCCATGTTCGCCGGTCACGGTGCCGCCGAGCGCGACGCTCGTTTCCAGGATATCGGCGCCGAAGAGTTCGCAGCGGTGCAGCTGATCGGGGTCGTTAGCGTCGAAGAGGATCAGCGGATGCAGGTTGCCGTCGCCGGCGTGAAAGACATTCGCGCAGCGCAGGCCGTATTTCTGCTCCAGGCCCTGGATCGCGATCAGGATATCGGCCAGGCGCTTGCGCGGGATCGTCGAGTCCATGCACATGTAGTCGGGGCTGATGCGCCCGCTCGCCGGGAAGGCGTTTTTGCGCCCGCTCCAGAACTTCAGCCGCTGCGCTTCGTCGCGGCTGGTCTCCATGCGCGTCGCGCCGGCGCCGGCCAGTACATCAAGCATGCGGCCGATTTCTTCGGCCACCTCTTCGGGCGTGCCGTCGCTCTCGCAGAGCAGGATCGCCTCGGCGCTGAGGTCGTAGCCGGCGTGGACAAAATCTTCGACCGCGGCAGTCATCGGCTTGTCCATCATCTCCAGGCCGGCCGGGATGATGCCGGCGGCGATGATCGCGGCCACCGCGTCGCCGCACTTTCTGATGTCGTCGAAGCTGGCCATGATGCAGCGCGCGACCAGCGGCTTGGGCACCAGCTTGACGGTGACCTCGGTCGTCACCGCGAGCATGCCTTCGCTGCCGATGACAACCGCCAGCAAATCCAGGCCGGCGCAGTCCAGCGCTTCGCTGCCAAACTCGACCGCTTCGCCTTCGACCGTGTAGCCGCGCACACGCAGCACGTTGTGCAGCGTGAGGCCGTATTTCAGGCAGTGCACACCGCCGGAATTTTCGGCCACGTTGCCGCCGATCGTGCAGGCGATCTGGCTGCTCGGGTCGGGCGCGTAATACAGACCAAAAGGCGCGGCGGCTTCGCTGATCGCGAGGTTGCGCACCCCACACTGGACGACGGCGGTGCGGCTGTACGCATCGAGCTTGATGATCTTGTTGAACTTGGCCAGCGACAGCGTCACGCCCAGCGTATGCGGCAGCGCACCGCCCGACAGCCCCGTGCCGGCGCCACGCGCGACCACCGGCACCTGCATCCGGTGGCAGGCCTTGAGCACCGCGGCAACTTGGCCGTCGGTTTCGGGCAGCACCACGACCAGCGGCTGCGCGCGGTAGGCAGTCAGGCCGTCACACTCATAAGGCATGGTGTCCTCGGCGTGCCAGAGCAGTGCGTGCGCGGGCACCAGCGCCGAGAGCGCGGCGACGATTTCGCTTTGGCGCGCGGCGCGGTCGGTAACAACGTTGGCGGCGGTAGCAGCGGCGGCGGCGGGTAGGGCGGCGTTCATGGCGATCGAATGTACCGCTGCCGCGGCACGGCACTATGCTGGGCCGGTAAACACTGTCAGCACCCCGGTGTAGCCATACAGGTGGTGGCGGGCGATCTCGCCGGCGGCAAAAAAGCCGACCAGTGGCACGTCGCCGAGCGCGTGCTGCACGATCTGCGCTTCGGCTGAAGGGGCACCAAAATGCGCCCCGCCACGGCCGGTGCAACTGATGTAGAGCGCGCCGCGGGCGGTGCGCTCGGCACGTTGGTTGTCGGGGTCGGCACCAAGCTCGTCGCGGATCTCGCTGCACACACGCACGAGGTCGCGCCGCGCGGCGTTGACGTCGCGCTCGCAGAAGGCCAGCCGCATGCCCGGCTCGACGATGTCGCCGACGGCCACCGCCTGGCGGCCGGGGTCCAGGCCGACGAGATGGCGCACGCGGGTGTTGGCGCCAAATTGCGCGCCGCGGCCGACGATCGGGTCGAGTGCGTCCGACAGCCCGACCAGCGTATTGCGCAAGCGCAGCATTGCCTCTCGCGGCGCGTCCAGCGTAATCCCCAGGTCGGCCAGCAGGGCCGGCAGCGCCGGCTGGCCGTCGAGCTCGATGACCAGGTTGCGCTCGGCTGAGGTGATCACCCGCGCCGGGCCGATCGGCTGGCAGCCCTGGGTCACGCGCGAGACCAGGCCGACAGCGCCACCAAAAGCCACCCCCGAGAGGCCACCACGCAGCACACCGTTGGCGACTTGTGCCGGCACGCTGCGCGAGGAAACGACACCGCCAAAGAGGTAGCCGGTCTGCGTGCGCTCGCTCATCTCGACGACCAGTTCGCCGAGATCGGCTGCACCCGGGTCGGCATGCACAAGTGCGGTGTGTGCCTGGTGGCTGTCGATCGGCCGGGTACCGGAAAAAAGCTCGAAACCACTGGGCGGCAACGCACACAACATCAGCGCCAGGGCCGGCTCGTCGATATATTCAGCCGCAGTTTTGGCGCTGCCGCCCGGGCCTGCCGCGGCTTTTGCTGCTGCGTTTGTTGCCTGGGTCGTTGCCCGGTTCGTTGCCGCACCCGCTGCTGCATTCGCGGCCACATTCGCGGCCATCACGCCGACTGCGGCGCAGCCGGCCCACTGTAGCTGCGGCCAGCGCTTTTGCAGTTCGCCCAGCAGGGCTTCAGCGTGGGCTGCGTAGTGGTCGGTGAAATAGACCAGGCCCAGTGTCTCGTCGGCCGCCGTGGGCTGGGTCTCGATCTGCACCGCGGCCAGCGACAGCGCGATGCGCCAGTCGGGATGCGCGGCGTGGCCGCTGCGAAAACGGGTGATCACGGGGTGCGGCTCTTTGTGGGCTTGATATCAGTGCGGCGACGCGGGCGGGCTCGGCATCGGGCGGTTGATCGTGATCGGCCTGCGATTCCAGGTCAGCGGCGCTTGCGGGCGGCCGCGCCCGCGGCTTTTTTCGGCGCCGCTTTGTGGCTGCCCCCAGCTTGTTGGGCGACCGCATCGGCAACGCTTTTTGCAGCGTTGACGGCCGCATTCTTGGCGGCATCGACCGGCCCGTCCTTGAGCGCGTTGGCGGCAAGCTGGCTGAACTGCTCGGTCAACGCGCCCCACCATTGCATCGGGTCGACGACGCCGGCAGCGGGTGCTGCAGCGGCCTTTTGGGGCGCTGGTTTTTTGGCTGCCGGCCGAGGTGCCGGTGCGGGCTCGGGCGCATCTGCCGCTTCGATTTCGACTTCCGGCTCTGGCTCGGCTGAGGTCGCCGGCACCTTGATCTTGAACGCCTCGGCGAAGTCGGCCACTGGCAGGTTCATCGATTTCAGCGTCGACAGCGTCATGCGCTGGACTTCCAGCGCCTGGATCGTGGCGCCGAGCAGGCGCGCGTTTTGCTCGAGCCAGAACTGCACCGTCTTCAATTGCTCGATGCGTTTTTCAAGCTCCACCGGGTCGAGTGTCGGTGCGATCCACTGGCCGACACTCGGCAGCGCCGAGCCGGCGTTTTTCATCAGACCCTGGAGGAAATCAAAACCGGGTACGAGCTTTGCAAAATCGGCGGACGCGGCCATGGTGTCAAGCTCCTGGAGGTGAGGTGTAACGCGCCATTCTGCGCGAGTGCGGGTTCGGTCGCCGTTCGACCGCGGAATCGGGGCGGCCACGCGCCCATGCACCTATCGCGCGAACTCGATGCGCTCGACTTTGAAGCCGCGCTCGGCCATCAGTTTGGGCAAGGCCATCGCGCCGGTCATGTGCAGCGCACCGACCGCGGCAAAAACACGTTTGCCGCTGGCATGCACGGCTTCGATGCGCCGCGCCAGGGCCGGGTTGCGGTCGTCGTTGAGGCGTTTGAGGAAAGCGCGGTCGTCATCACTGGCGACACAGTCGCACCAAATTTCATACTGCGCCAGGTCGTCGATGCGGCTCTCGGCCCAGGCCTTGGCCAGGCGGGCAGTGGCGCGGCGTGTGGTGCCGGCTTCAAGCTGGTCGAGCGCCTGGCCGATCATCAACAGCGCCTTGGCCGGCTCGGCCGGGATCAACGCGGTCATCTGCTGGTCGACCGTTTCCAGTGCCACGACGGCCAACTTGGCGGCGCGCGCAAAACCGCCGAGCACCAGCTCCTGCGCGTAAGACGGGTCCAACCCATCCCAGCGCGCAGCGAGCATGGCCAGCGTGATCGCACGCATCACCGGATGCTGGCCGTCCAGCGCGGCGGGTGGAAGGCAGGCCGCTGCGGTCTGCCGTGCCAGGCGCGCTTGCAGCGCTGCCGGCAGCACCACGGCGTCGGGTTTGCCGGCCAGCGACGCCGCGAACTGCTGCAGCAGCGCCGGGTCGAGGAGGTCGAGCTCCAGCGCCAGCGTATCGACCGCGCCCAAAGCGCCGCGCACCTGCGGCCCGGGGATCGCCCAGTCGAGCTTGCCCAGATGCATCGTGCCGTACAGGTACGAGCTGCGGCCATCGCGGTCGATGCGCCACAAGAAGCCACGGTCGCGGGCGTTTTGCTGCGCCGCCTGCAACTGCCCGGGGCTGGGCATCTGGGCCACCGGCGGGCAGGCTGCAGCCGGCTGCGCCGTGGCCGCTGCGGCCGACCACAAAGTGATCAGGGCGGCGGCGAACAGAGGCCAACGAGCAAGGCTGTTTTTCATGGTCTGCAGCGGGTGCGATCTGGTGCAATCCCGTGCTGTTGGGTGGCTTGTCTGTCGAAGGCCCTTGCGGGTCTCGACGGGCCATTGAAGACCTTCATTGGCCCTTGAAAACCGGCGCGCGTTTTTCGATCCACGCCAGGCCGCCTTCTTGCAGGTCTTGCGAGTTGTCGGCTTGTCTGATGTCACGCGCGAGATCGGCCGCGTCGAGGGTGCCGCGGGCGATGTGGTTAAGGTGTTTTTTCATGCCCAGCGCGGCCAGCGGCGCCATGCCGGCGAGGTTTTGGGCCAGCGCATCGCCGGTCGCAGCCAAGGCCGATGCCGGGTCGACGACCTGGTCGAGCATGCCGATCTCGCGCATGCCGATGGCATCAAACCGTTCGGCCGCCAGCAGCACACGTTTGGCCGCATTCAGCCCGAGGCGGGTCACAAAACGCTCCAGGCCGCCGCGGTAAAAATGCAGGCCGAGCCGAGCCGCCGGCACGAACATTTCGCAGGCCGCGGTGCCGATGCGGAAGTCGCAGGCCAGCGCCAGATCGCAGGCGCCGCCGTAAACCCCGCCCTGGATCACCGCGATGGTCAACACCCGCGAGCGCTCGATCGCATCGGCCAGCGCCTCAAACCGCGTGCCTGCCGTCGCGCCAGCGGCGCCGACCTGGCCAACGTTGAAGCCGCTGCAAAAGTGTTTGCCGGTCGAAGCCAGCTTGAGGACACGCAGTGCAGGGTTCGCATCGACCTGCGCGACCTGCGCGGCGAGCACCTCGAGGTCGGCAAGTTCGAGCCGGTTGGCCAGCGCCGGGCGGCGCAACGTGATCGTCGCAATCGCGCCGCTGAGGTCGAGCGTTGGGGGTCCGGCAAGGCCCGTCGCCGGGCCGGCAACGGGGTCGTGGCTGAGGCTGCCCGCGTCGGCGGGGTCGCGGGCGTCGGCCACGTCGCTCACGTCCTTCACGTCGGTTGTGCGGCGACCCGCTGGTCGATCGCGCCAAACAAGGTCTGCCCATCGCTGCCCTTGACCTCGATGTGGATGGTGTCGCCGAAGGCCATGAACGGGGTCTTCGGCGCGCCGCTTTCGATGGTCTCGATGGCGCGCCGCTCGGCGATACACGAGATGCCCTTGGCCCAGTCCTTGTTGCTCACCGTGCCCGAGCCGACGATGCTGCCGGCGCGGGCGTTGCGCGTCTTGCACAGATGTGCGATGAGCTGGCCGAAGTGAAAAGTCATTTCCGGGCCGGCGTTGCACAGGCCGACACGCTGGCCGTTCCAGACCGATTCCAGATCAAGGTGCAGCCTGCCGTCGCGCCAGGCGGCGCCGGCTTCGTCGGGGGTCACCGCGACCGGGCCGAAGGCCGTCGCCGGCTTGCTCTGAAAAAAGCCGAAACCCTTGGCCAGCTCGGCCGGGATCAGGTTGCGCAGGCTCCAATCGTTGACCAGCATCAGCAGGCGAACGCTGTCCAGCGCGGCATCGGGGCCGGTGCCCATCGGCACATCGCCGGTGATCACCGCGATCTCGGCCTCGAAGTCGATGCCCCAGTCGGTGCTGCCAAACACCGCGTCGTCACAGGGGCCGAGAAAATCGTCGCTGCCGCCCTGGTACATCAATGGGTCTTCGTAGAAGCTGCCGGGCATCTCGGCACCCCGCGCGCGGCGCACCAGTTCGACATGGTTGATGAAGGCCGAACCGTCGGCCCACTGGCAGGCGCGTGGCAGTGGCGCCATGCACAAGCGCGGATC
>JANOKR010000645.1:0-11244 GCA_031419315.1 Betaproteobacteria bacterium | reverse complement strand
CCAGAACCGCACCGTCGGCCTCGTGATCCCGCTCGACTCGGCGACACGACAGCATATTTCCGACCCGTTTTTTCTGGCCCTGATGGGCTCGATCGCGGACGCCCTCACCGGCCAGGGTTTTGATGTGCTGCTGTCGCGGGTGGACGCCGAGCGGCTCGACCATGCCGCGCAGCTCGTTGATACCGGCCGCGCCCTGGGCGTGCTGCTCATCGGCCAGTGGCACCACCATGACCAGCTCAACGGGCTGGCGCGGCGCGGCATGCCGATCGTGGTCTGGGGCGCGCAGCTCGCCGGCCAGCTGTATTGCACGGTGGGCAGCGACAACGTCGCCGGCGGGCGGCTGGCCACCGAACACCTGGTCGCGCAGCGCTGCAAACGCATCCTCTTTCTCGGTGATGCCGGGCTGCCCGAAGTCGCGCGGCGGCGCGAGGGTTACCTCGAGGTGCTCAAGGCGCATGGCCTGAAGATCGACCCGCGCCTGGAGCTGGCGGTGCCCTTCGCCACCGATCTCGCACGGCCGATGATCGAGGCGCAGATCAAGAGCGGCGCGCCCTTCGACGGCATCTTCGCCTGCTCCGACATGCTCGCGATGACGGCGATCAATGCGCTGCGTGCGGCCGGGCGCAGCGTGCCCGAGCAGGTGCCGGTGGTCGGCTACGACGATGTCGAACTGGCGCGCCACCTGCACCCGGCATTGACCACGGTGCGCCAGTCGATCGACCAGGCCGGCGCCGCGATGGTCGACGCCTTGCAGCGCATCGTGGCCGGCGAGGCGGTGGCGCCGATCCAGTTGCCGACCGAGCTGGTGGTGCGCGAGACCAGCCGGCGCATGCCTGCGCCGAAGTCGCCGGCGCCGCGCCGCCGCTAATCTGTTGCGTTAGGCATCAGGGCAGCCGCTCCAGCGCATGCTGGTAGGCACCCTGGTGCATCAGCTCATCCCAGGTCAGCGGCGGGGTCAGCGGCAGCAGCGCCAGCCGGCGCGCTTCGCTGTCGGGGTCGGGGTGCCAGTGGGCTTGAGCCTGCTGGTCGAGCAGCCCGGCGAGCAGGCCGTCGACCGCTTCGCCACCATCGACCGACTGGTTGCACAGCAGCACCAGGTCGCAGCCGGCGGACAGCGCCACCGCCGCGGCTACGGCGTAGCTCACCGATTGGCCATCGATCTGGCGCGCGCCTTCCATGCTCAGGTCGTCGCTGAAGATCGCGCCGTTGAAACCGAGGCGGCCGCGCAGGATTTCTTTCAGCCAGCGCTCGGAGAAGCCCGCCGGATGGCGGTCGACCTTGGGGTAGACCACATGCGCCGGCATCACGCTGGCCAGGCTCGTGCTCAGCCATTCGTAGGGCCGGGCATCGTCTTCGAGAATCGCCTTGAGCGAGCGTTTGTCCATCGGCACGCTGTGGTGGCTGTCGGCTTTGACAAAACCATGGCCGGGGAAATGTTTGCCGCAGTTGGCCATGCCGGCCAGCAGCAGGCCGTGCATCAGGCTCTTGGCCAGTAACGTTGCCACGCGCGGGTCGCGATGGAAGGCGCGGTCGCCGATGACGTTGGAGCCACCATGGTCGAGGTCGAGCACCGGGGTGAAGCTGAGGTCGACACCGCAGGCGCGCAGCTCGGCACCGAGCACCTGGCCGGTGGCCGTGGCGGCATCGGTGGCGGTGAGGGCGTCGCGTTGCCAGAGTTCACCGAGCGCGCGCATCGGCGGCAGGTGCGTGAAACCGTCGGTCTTGAAGCGTTGCACGCGGCCGCCTTCGTGGTCGACGCAGATCAGCACATCCGGGCGCACGGATTTGATTTCGGCGCACAGCGTGGTCAGCTGGTGGCGGTTTTCCCAGTTGCGTGCAAACAGGATCAGGCCGCCAACGAGCGGGTGTTTCAGGCGCTTGCGGTCAGCCGCGTTCAGCGAGGTGCCGGCGACATCCAGCACGACGGGGGCATGTTCGATCATCGTGAACTCTCTCTTTTTGTCTCGACCACCACGAAGGCGGCAGCGTAATCGGTTTCGTCGGTGACGCTGACATGGGCGCACAAACCGCGCGCAGCGAACCACTCGGCGAGCGCACCGTGGAGCTTGATTTCTGGTTTGCCACCGGGGGCCTTGATGACCTCGCAGGCGCGCCAGGTCATCGGCAAACGCAGCCCCAGGCCGATCGCCTTGGAGAAGGCTTCTTTGGCCGCGAAGCGGGTGGCGAGATAACTCAGGCCGCGCGCCGGCACCTTGGCGTGGCGCGCGCGGTAGACCTCGATCTCGTGCGGGCCGAGCACTTTCTCGGCGAAGCGCTCGCCGCGCCGCGCCAGCGTGGCCGCGATGCGGCGAATGTCGCAGATGTCGGTGCCGATGCCGTAGATCATGACTGCACGCTGGCGGCAGCCTTGGCGTTGATATTGACGAGCAGCCAGTTGTCGTGGTGTTCACCTTCAAAGCTGTAGTCGACGACGCGGTGCATCACATAGCCTTCACGCTCGTAGAAGCAGCGGGCACGTGGGTTGCCGACCCAGGCCGTGGTCCACAACACCGCCTGGCCGCAGCGGCGCCGGGTTTCGCGGATCAGCGCTGCACCGATGCCCTGGCCGGCGAAGCGCGCCAGCACGTACAAGGTGTCGAGCTCGAAGCCGCCACGTGTGGCCGGCTCGTCGGCATGCTCGGCCGCGTGCCAGCGCGCGTAGCCAAGCAGGTGTTCACCCCGCGCGGCAACGAGCCAATGACTGCGCCCGCCGTTGAGCGCGGCATGCAGTTTGGCCGGGTCGAACTGCTGGCTGACTTCGCGTGCGATCGTGGCCCGCACGCCGCTGGTGGCGTAGGTGTCGATCCAGACCGCGGTGGACAGCACCGACAGCGCCAAGGCATCTTCGGGCTGCGCGTCGCGCAGCGCCCAGGCGTCAGCCGGCATGGGCGGCGCGAATGCAGCGCTGATAAGCGCGCACGGTCTCGGCCAGGCCCAGCTCCAGCGCATCGGCAATCAGCGCGTGTCCGATCGAGACCTCGGCCACTGCCGGCACCGCGCGAAGCAAGTCGGCCAGGTTGTCGCGGTTCAGGTCGTGCCCGGCGTTGACACCCAGCCCGGCAGCGAGCGCAGCCTGTGCCGCCGCCGAGTATCGGGCGAGCACGGCCGCCTGCTGCGGCGTGCCATGGGCTCGTGCGTAGGCCTCGGTGTAAAGCTCGACACGGTCCGCGCCAACGGCGCGCGCCAGCGGCATCGCCGCGGCATCCGGGTCCATGAACAGGCTGACACGAATGCCGAGCGCGTGCAGCTCATCGATCAGCGGGCGCAGGCGGTCGGCATCGCCTTGCTCACCTGGACTGAGTTGCCAGCCGTGGTCAGAGGTCGCCTGCTCGGCGCTGTCGGGCACAAAGGTCGCCTGCTGCGGGCGCAACACACGCAGCAGCGGCATCAGGTTGTGGAAGGGGTTGCCTTCAATATTGAACTCGGCCTGCGGCCAGCGTTTGAGCAGCTCAGCCAGTTCACGCACGTCGTTCGATGTGATGTGGCGCGCATCGGGCCGCGGGTGCACGGTGATGCCGTCAGCGCCGGCCTCGAGCACGATCGTCGTCAGCTTGATCAGATCCGGCAACCCGACCGGGCGGCTGTTGCGCAGCAACGCGATACGGTTGACATTGACCGACAGCGCGCACGATTCGCGCTGCTTCGTGGCGTGGGCTTCGGGGGCGACGAGTGGGTTCATTCGGCGGCTTCGTTCAGCGGGTTCGTTCAGCGGCCGCCTGCTGCACGTCGAGCAGGCGCTGCACCCCCTGCATCACCTGCCGGGTACGCAGTGGCGTCGCGCCGAGATGATAGTGAAGCAACGCGCGCAGCGCAGCGCGCAGTGCCGGCAGGGCCACCACACAGGCGCGCTGCAGGGCGGCGAGATCCCCCAGCGCCAGCGCAGCCTGCAATGCCAGCAGCTGCGATCCGTCGAGCGCCGCGGCATCGTCGCGCGCGGCGATCACACCGGCTTCTGGCACGAGCTGATAACGCCGCGTGTCGGCCACGACCTGCTGCGTCAAGGTCACCCGGCCGAGCTCGGGCAGCACGCCGGTCTCGCGCAGCAGCAGCAGCTCAAAAGCCCGCAGAGCGGCCTGGGCGTGGCTGTCGTCGCCATTCGTGCCATTCGTGCCATTGGTGCCGCTCGCACCATTCGAGCGCAGGCTCGGCAGGGTCTGCGCGTAGGCGTCGAACAGATGCGGATACGGGTCGTCGCGGGCGAGCAGCTTCATCAACAGCTCGTTGGCGTAGAAGCCCGAAAACAGCGCGCCGCCTGACAGCATCGGCGCACCACCGGCCCATTCGGCATGGCGCAGCAGATGCACTTCGGCGGCGGCGTCGGCGGGCGCGCGGCCGAGCGTCAGATGCAGACGCTGGAAGGGCAGCAGCACCGGGCGCAGTTGGGAGTAAGGCCGCTTGGCGCCCTTGGCGGCGGCGGCAATGCGGCCGCGCTCGCGCGTGAAGAGGTCCACGATGAGGCTGGTTTCGCTCCAGTCCCAGTGGTGCAGCACATAGCCTTGCAACGGCGCCGCTGCGGCGCGTCTATTCATACCCGTAGCTGCGCAGGTGCTTTTCGTCGTCGGCCCAGCCGCCGCGCACCTTGACCCAGATTTCGAGAAAAACCTTGGCGTCGAGCAGGCGCTCGAGCTCTTGGCGGGCTTCGCTGCCGATGCGCTTGAGTCGCTCGCCGCCTTCGCCGATGATCATGCCCTTGTGGGCATCACGCTCGACGATGATGGTCGCGGCGATGCGACGCAACCTGCCTTCTTCTTCGAACTTGTCGATGACCACGGTGGATGTGTACGGCAGCTCGTCGCCGGTCAGGCGGAAGAGTTTTTCGCGGATGATTTCGCTGGCCAGGAAGCGGTCGCTGCGGTCGGTGAGCGCGTCTTCTTCGTGCAGCCAGGGCTGCTCTGGCAGGTACCGCGTGAGGATGCCGAAGAGGCGCTCGACATCGGCCTCCTTGGTCGCAGACATCGGCACATATTCGGCAAAGGCATGCCGCTCGGGCAAGGTCTTCAGCCAGGGCAGCATATCGTTGCGGCGCGCCACCGCATCGAGTTTGTTGGCGATCAGCACGACGGGTTTGTCGGCCGGCATCAGCCTGAGCACCTGGGCGTCGTCGGCAGCAAAGCGCCCGGCCTCGACGACAAACAGCACGACATCGACATCGCTCAGCGTGGCGAGCACGGTGCGGTTCAGGGTGCGGTTCAGTGCCGCGGCGTGTTTGGACTGGAACCCCGGTGTATCGACAAAAACAAACTGCGTCGGCCCCACCGTGCGGATGCCAGTGATGCGGTGGCGCGTGGTCTGCGCCTTCTTCGAAGTGATGCTGATCTTCTGCCCGACGAGCGCATTCAGCAGCGTGCTCTTGCCGACGTTTGGCCGCCCGACGATCGCGATCAGGCCGCAGCGGCGGGCCGGTTCTACAGCCGCGGCAGCGGCCGGCAAGTCAGGGATCATTGGCGCAGCGGCCCACCGGGTTGGTCGCTCAGCTTGAGCGCTTCGAGCATGCGCCTCGCGGCTTCTTGTTCGGCAACGCGGCGCGAGCGGCCTTCGCCCAACTCGACCAGGCCGAGTGTCGCGACTTCGCAGGCGACTTCGAAGGTCTGCGCGTGGGCCTGGCCGCGGGTGGACCGGATCGAATACGCCGGCACCGCAAACCGGCGCGCCTGCAGCCACTCCTGCAATTCGGTCTTGGCGTCCTTGGTCCAGTTGGCGACCTCGGTGCTGGTGATGATTTCGCCAAAGAGGCGCCGCACCAGCGCTTGCGCGGCATCAAAGCCGCCGTCGATGAACGTCGCGCCGATGATCGCCTCGGTGGCGTCGGCCAGGATCGACGCGCGCTGCGCACCGCCGCCGCGCATCTCGCCGTCGGACATGCGCACAACCTCGGGCAGCCCGAGCGAAAGCGCGCAGCGGTGCAGGCTGTCTTCGCGCACGAGGTGCGCACGCACCCGAGTCAGGTCGCCTTCGTCAGAGCCCGAAAAATGTTCGTAGAGCAGGGTCGATACAGCCAGGTTGAGCACCGCGTCGCCAAGGAATTCAAGGCGCTCGTTGTGGTCGGCGCCGAAGCTGCGATGGGTGAGCGCGCAGACCAACAGCGCTGGCTGGGCAAAGTGGTGGCCCAGGCGTGTTTGCAGTGCGGTATGCAGCGCGCTTTGGGCGGCGTCAGGTCGGCGATCCATCGGGCTTTTAGTTTGCGCTATTTCGAGCGCCCCTGGTATTTGAGCAACAGGTACACCGGGCCGACGATCGGGATTTCTTTTTCGTAGGCAAAGGCGATCACGACGCGGTCGTTTTCCTTGGTCACCTCGAGGTCCTTGCCGGCGATCGAGGTGATCGAATATTCGATCTGCTTCTGGCGGTCAAAGGCCACACGCGCATCACCCACCGTGGTCGGCGCCGAAGCGGCGATCTTGGCCACCGCGCTCTGGATCGTGAAGTACTCGTTTACCGTTGGCAAGGCGCGCACCGCGATGTAAGCGAAGAAGCCGATCAGGATCGCCCAGACCACGAGGCCGAGCAAAGTGACGCCGCGCTGCGCGGCGCGGGCCGGCGGTCGCCGTGACAGGTTCGAGATCATTGCAGCATGCCCCTTGAACGGCATCACGGGCGAGCGGCGCGTTTTCAATTGAAAGCGCCGATGCGTCCGATGTTGCCGAAGTTCATCCACACAAAAAACGCCCGGCCGACGATGTTCTCGTCAGGGACGAAGCCCCAGTAGCGGGAGTCCTGCGAATTGTCGCGGTTGTCGCCCATCATGAAGTAGTGCCCCTGTGGCACCTTGCACACCACACCCTCGGCCGAGTAGCGGCAATTTTCACGGAACGGGAATCGTTTGTCGTCGGTGCCAAAAAAGGCCTGGCGCTTGGGGTCAACAAGCATGCGGTGATCGCGCTCGCCGAGCTTCTCACTGAACAGCGGCGCGTAGCGCAGGCTGTCTTCATCGTAGTAGTCACCCTGGGCCACCGCCGGCACCGGCTTGCCGTTGATGAGCAGCGTCTGGTTCAGGTACGAGACCTCGTCACCGGGCAGGCCGACAACCCGCTTGATGTAGTCCATGCGCGGGTCGGGCGGATAACGAAAGACCATCACGTCGCCGCGTTGCGGATCGTTGTTCTGCACGAGCTTCTTGTTCAGCACCGGCAGGCGCACGCCGTAGTGGAATTTGTTGACCAGGATCAGGTCACCAACCAGCAGCGTCGGCACCATCGAACCCGAGGGGATCTTGAACGGCTCGAACAAAAACGAGCGCAATACGAAGACGACCACGATCACCGGGAACAGCCCCGCCGTCCAGTCCAGCCACCAGGGCTGCATCAGCAGTTTGGCCTTGGCCTCCTGGACATCACCGTCGACGCGGCTGATGCCCATCCTGCCAAGTTCGGCGCGGCGGCTGGTGTCCTGCCGCTCGAGTTCGGCCGCGGCGGCGGCGCGGGCCGGCGCGAAGCGCAGGCGTTCGGCCAGCCAGTAGGCAAACGTGAGCACCGTCAACATGAATAGCAGCAGCGAAAAGTTGCCGATCCAGTAGCCCATGAACCAGCCCGCCCCATAAACGACCAGGGCGCCGTAAAGGGCGGCAGTCAGTGCGCTCATCACAACACCCCGCTCGCCGGGTACGGCGATCGACCCTCCGAGAGGGTCGGGCCTTGCTTGGGGCTGAGGCCGGACACAGCCAGTCCCTGCGGACTGGTTGTCGCCTGCCGAAGGCCATCGGCCTGTGGCCGATGGCGGCCCGGCGCGGCGGCCCGCGCGGCACAGGCTGGCACTCGATGTCTCATGGCGTTGTCATGTGGTGAGGTTGTGGATCAGTCGTCGACCTGCAGGATCGCCAGGAAGGCTTCTTGCGGCACCTCGACGGCACCGATCTGCTTCATGCGCTTCTTGCCGGCCTTTTGTTTTTCGAGCAGCTTCTTCTTGCGCGTGATGTCGCCGCCATAACATTTTGCCAGCACGTTTTTGCGCAGCGCCTTGATGTTCTCGCGCGCAATGATGTTGGCGCCGATCGCCGCCTGGATCACCACGTCGTACATCTGGCGCGGGATCTGCTCGCGCATCTTGGCCGCCACCGCGCGGCCGCGGTACTGGCTCTGCGCCCGGTGCACGATGATGCTCAGCGCATCGACACGGTCGCCGTTGAGCAGCAGGTCGACCTTGACGACATCGGCGGCGCGGTACTCCTTGAACTCGTAGTCCATCGACGCATAACCACGCGACACGCTTTTGAGCTTGTCGAAGAAGTCCAGCACGATCTCGGCCAGCGGCAGCTCATAGGTCAACATGACCTGGCGGCCGTGGTAGGCCATGTTGAGCTGCACACCGCGTTTTTGATTCGCCAGCGTCATCACCGGGCCGACCGAATCCTGCGGCATATACAGATGCACCGTGACGATCGGCTCGCGGATTTCCTTGATCCGCCCGGCGTCAGGGATCTTCGACGGGTTCTCGATCAGCATCACGGTGCCGTCGTTGAGCTCGACCTCGTAGACCACGCTCGGCGCGGTGGTGATCAGGTCCTGGTCGAACTCGCGCTCCAGGCGCTCTTGCACGATTTCCATGTGCAGCAGGCCGAGAAAACCACAGCGGAAACCAAAGCCCAGCGCCTGGCTGACCTCGGGCTCGTAACGCAGCGACGAGTCGTTGAGCTTGAGTTTTTCCAGCGCGTCGCGCAGCTGGTCGTATTCGCTCGCCTCGGTCGGGTACAGGCCGGCAAAAACCTGCGGCTTGATTTCCTTGAAGCCGGGCAAGGCCACGGTCGCCGGGCCGGCGTTGTTGGGCAACTTTTTTTCCAGCGTCAGCGTATCGCCAACCTTCGCCGCTTGCAGCTCCTTGATGCCGCAGATGACAAACCCGACCTCGCCGGCCTTGAGGGTGTCGCGCGGCACCGACTTCGGCGTGAATACGCCCATCGACTCGATGCCGTAGACGGTGTTGGTGGCCATCATGCGGATGCGCTCGCCCTTGCTGAAGCTGCCGTCGACAACCCGCACCAGCATCACCACGCCGACATAGGTATCGAACCAGCTGTCGACGATCATCGCCCGCGGCGGGCCGTCGGGCTTACCACGCGGCGCGGGCATGCGCGCGATCACGGCTTCGATGACCTCGTCCAGGCCCATGCCGGTTTTGGCCGAGCACGGGATCGCATGTTCGGCGTCGATACCGATGACGTCTTCGATCTCTTCCTTGGCGCGCTCGGGGTCGGCTTGCGGCAAATCCATCTTGTTGAGCACCGGCACCACCTCGACACCGAGTTCGAGCGCCGTGTAGCAGTTGGCCACCGTCTGCGCCTCGACACCTTGCGACGCGTCGACAACCAGCAGCGCACCTTCACAGGCCGACAGCGAGCGGCTCACTTCATAAGAGAAGTCGACGTGCCCGGGTGTGTCGATCAGGTTCAGGTTGTAGACCTGGCCATCACGCGCGGTGTACTGCAGTGCCGCGGTCTGCGCCTTGATCGTGATGCCGCGCTCGCGTTCGATGTCCATCGAGTCAAGCACCTGCGCTTCCATCTCGCGGTCGCTCAGACCCCCACAGCGCTGGATGATGCGATCGGCCAGCGTGCTCTTGCCATGGTCGATGTGGGCGATGATCGAGAAGTTGCGGATGTGGTTCATCAGTGATCAGTGGGCCACCACAGCGAGCGCTCGAGTGGCGTCGTGCGATCGGTGGCCGGTGTGCCGCATCGAGCGGCAGTGAAGCATGTTCAAGACGTAAAAAAAAGGCGCGTCGAACTGAATGACGCGCCTTCCAACAAAAGACGTTTGGCAACTGCTTGTTGGGGGTTCATTGTAGCCAAATCGCCCCGGCCACAACCCGCGCCAATGCTTGTTTTCCGGCCGTTGCAGGGTGCCAACATCAATAAGTTATTCACAAGTCATCAACAGGCTGTTCGCAGCTTTGTCCAACGTCGCGGCAGCCCAACAGCCGGCATCGCTTCCACGTCAGAAGCGCAGCTAAAGGCGTCGATAGAGACCCCGATTCTAGTCGTCAGGCGACTGAATTCGGCCGACGAGTCGATCGGGAAGTGGGCATCCACCAACTTTTTGCCGTGCCCACCCGGCAAACCGGGCAGGACGGCGATGCCGCACATTCCGCCAGGTGAAATGCCCCTGCACGTTGGTCGGGAAGCGCCGGCTTGACATCGGCGCCACCGGGCGCTATCGCGCTGGCCGGATGACCAGGTAGTTGACGGCTTCACCGCGGCGCACGAGCACACTGACGGCGCGCGACTTCTCGACCTTGGCGGCCAACGCGGCGAACTGCTTGCTGTCGGTGACCTCGGCGTTGTCGACCGACAGGATCACATCACCTTCGCGCAAGCCAGCGCGTGCCGCAGCACCTTCGACCGCTTCGACGCGCACGCCACCCTTGACCTTGAGCTCGCGTTTTTGCACGTCGTTGAGGTCGACCGCAGAAACACCCAGCGCATTCTTGGCCGGCGTGATGGCACTCGGCTCGGCCTGCGCGCGCCGCACCGGGCGGTCGGCCTCGAACTCGCCGATCATCACCGAGACATCGCGGTTCGAACCCCGGCGGAAGAGCTGCAGCGCGGCGCGTGCGCCAGGTTTGAGGCTGCCGATCAGGCGCGGCAAATCGCCTGACCGATCAACCACCTTGCCGTCGACGCGGGTGATGATGTCACCGGCCTCGACGCCGGCTTTTTCTGCCGGGCCGCCCGCTTCAACACTCTGCACCAACGCGCCCGCCGGCTTGCCCAGACCGATCGATTCGGCGACCTCTTTGGTCACCGGCGCGATCTGCACGCCGATGCAGCCGCGAATGACCCGCCCGAACGCACGCAGTTGTTCGGACACCCGCGTCGCTTCGTCGATCGGGATCGCAAACGAGATGCCCATGAAGCCGCCGGAGCGGCTGTAGATCTGCGAGTTGATGCCGACGACTTCGCCGCGCAGGTTGATCAGCGGGCCGCCGGAGTTGCCCGGGTTGATCGCCACATCGGTCTGGATGAAGGGCACCAGTTCGCCAGTGTCGCGCTGCTTGGCGCTGACGATGCCAGCGGTGACGGTGTTGTCCAGGCCGAACGGCGAGCCGATGGCCATCACCCATTCACCGACCTTGAGTCGGTTGATGTCGCCGATGCGCACCAGCGGCAGGCCGCCCGCTTCGATCTTGACCAGCGCCACGTCCGTGCGCTTGTCGGCACCGATGACCTTGGCCTTGAACTCCCGCTTGTCCGTCAAGGTGACGAACACGTCCTCTGCATCTTCGACCACGTGCGCATTGGTCATCACGTAACCG
>JANOKR010000644.1:0-3083 GCA_031419315.1 Betaproteobacteria bacterium | reverse complement strand
CAGCCCGCACCACGGCGCGCCGCTCGAGCGGGGTGGCCGCTGGGTCGATGTGATCCTCGGTGCCAGCCCCTACACCGCAGCTTTTGCGCGCCTGGGCCAGTTGCGCAGCGCCGGCATCACCGACCTGCGCCACGGCTTGCCAGCGGCAATGGAATTGCCCGCTGAGGTGGACTGTTATGCGATGGCCGCGACCTTGAGCAAAACTCCAGCCGGCGCGACATCAGCGCTTCGCAGCGACGGACTGGTGCCGGTGGCCAGCGCGCTCGGCTTGCATGCCGATGCCGACCGGCAGCTCGCCTTCCCCACCGATCATCAATGGGTCGGGCACGAAATGCATCATCTCGATCTGCTCAGCAGCACCGAGGTTGGCGAGCAGTTGCTGGTTTGGCTCAACAAGCCCTGATGGCAAGTTGCGATCAGCGGCAGGTGACCGCGCGGATGACTAGTTGCCGTTGTCTCTCAACGCGGCCGCACGGATGCCGGGACGCCCGGTTCGAGCGCTCCAGCGTCGGCGCGCGCGGCAGCCAGCACGAGGGTGGCCCGGCTCCGTTTATGGAATTCTTATGCTCTACGCCGGGCCACCCCCACGCCGGCTTTGCGACCCGCAGCGTTGGCATTCCGGGCACCCATCGACCCGGCCCGTGGGCTGGATTCTTTGCACGTTCAGGCCACCACCGGCTCAGCCGGGATTGGGGTGCCGGCGTAGGGCATAAGAATTCCATAACCGGAGCCGGCCACCCCGATCCCGGCTGCGAAGACAAAGCCAGCCCGGCCATCCGAAGGACAAATTCCAGCGTGCCCAGCACGAAGCCGCCGCACACACCGCGCTGACGACTCGGCCGACTACAGCGCGCCGCCGCCCGCGCCCAAAGCCGCCGGCCGCGCTTGCGCGAGCCACTGCGACCACATCGGCGCCGCACTGACGACATCACCGACAACGACGATCGCCGGGCTCGCCATGCCTTGCGCCAACATCGCCGCGGCCAGGGTGCCGAGGGTGCAGACCAGCTGCCGCTGAGCAGGTGTGTGCGCATTGCAGATCACCGCGGCGGGCGTGTCGGCATCCATGCCCGCGCTGGTCAACGCAGCGGCGATCACCGATATCCGCGAGACACCCATGTAGATGACCAGGGTCAGGCCGCAGCGCGCCAGCGCCGGCCAGTCGGGTTCGGTGTCAGCGCTGCCGGTGTGCCCGGCGACCAGGGCCACGCCGCGGCTGAAGCGCCGGTCGGTCACTGGCACCCCGATCGCTGCCGGCGCGGCGATGCCGGCGGTGAGGCCGCTGATCACCTCGACGTCGACACCGGCCGCCCGCAGCGCGTCACATTCTTCGCCGCCGCGGCCGAATACAAAGGGGTCACCGCCTTTGACCCGCACCACCGTTTCACCACGCTGCGCATCGGCCACCATCAGCTTGTGGATGAAGGCCTGCGGCGTGCTCACGCAGCCGCCACGTTTGCCGACAAATACGATGCGTGCGCTGCGGCGCAGGAAACGCAGCACGCCCGGATCTACGAGGTCGTCGACGAGGGCCACGCTGGCGCGGCGAAGGGCTTTGATTGCCTTGATCGTGAGCAGCTCGGGGTCACCCGGGCCGGCGCCAACGAGGGTCACCACCGGGCGCTGGTTCATTGGAGTACCTTCGTGCTTGAAGCGCTCCGGTATGAGCGCTTGGGAGCGGCCCGGCGCGCTCATGGCGCGGCCACCGCTTCGAGTTCAGCGCGCAACAGGGCCTTCAGCGCCGGCAGGCAGGAGCCACATTCGGTGCCGCAGCGCAGGCGGCGCTGCAGCGCCGCTAAGCGCTCGCCGGCGTCGTCGGCGCCGATCGTGACCAGCGTCTCGATGATCGTCTCCTCGCTGACATCGTGGCAGGCGCAGACCTGTTTGCCGCGGGGCCGCACCGGCTGCGGCGGGCGCTTGCTGGCGGCCAGCAGCGCGCGGCCGAATGTGGCCGCCGGCAGCGCCTGCTGCAACAGGTCGAGCACCCAGCCCTGCGCCGCGGTATCGCCGGCGAGCATGAAGGCTTGCAGCGTGCCATCGGCATGCAGGCGCAGCGCGCGGCGCTGCCCTGAGCGCGGGTCGTCGTAGCGCAGCACCGGGCCGCTGTCGAGCTGCAGTGCGGCTTCGATCTCGGCGAGGACGTCGCTGTGCTTATCGCTGTGCTTGTCGTCGCCAGCGCTGACCGCGGCGGCGCGGAACAGCACGCCGACGCGCGTCGACGGCTCGCGCCCGAACGGCACACACACCGCGTACTCAAAATGATCGAGCAAGCGGCGCAGTCGCTCGCGTACGAGCAGCGCATCGGCCTGCGGCAACCAGGCTGCGGCGACGACCTGCCAGGGCAGCGCGGCGGCTTCGAGCCGCACGGCGGCATGTTTAAGTTCGGGCTGGCGCGACTGCGGGCAATACGCGCTGGTGGTCAGCGCATTGACCCCCAGGCCGGCCATGTACTCCGGGCCCCAATGCATCGCGATGAAGGCCTGCGCCGGCTGCACCGCAGGGCTCGCCCGCACCGGCAGCACGAGCTCGCCGCGGCGCGACTTCACGCGCACCAGATCTCCTTCAGCCCAGCGCCGCCGCACCAGCTCCTGCGGGTGCAGCTCGAGCGCCGGCTCGCTGTCGTGCGCAAAGAGCCGGCCCAGCGTGCCGCTGCGGCTCATCGCATGCCATTGGTCACGCAGCCGGCCGGTGGTCAGCGATACCGGGAATCGCGCATCGCGCGGCTCGGCGGTCGGCCGCCATAGCGGCGCCACAAATCGCGCGCGGCCGTCGGGCGTGGCGAAGCGGCCATCGGTATAGAGCCGGGCGCGGCCTTCGGTCTGGCCCTCGGCAAAAGGCCATTGCTGCGGCTGTTCGAGGCCGGCGTAACTGAGGCCGGTGATGTCGAGGTCGCGGCCGCGGCTGCTTTCGCGGTGTTCGTTCCAGATGCTTTCCGGCGTCTCGTAGGGGAACAACGTGGGGACATCGCCGCCATCAACGCGGCGCGACGGCAGGCGCCGCTCGAGCCGGCGCGCGACGTCGACCGCGATGCGCCAGTCGTCACGCGCCTGGCCCGGCGCCGGCAGCACCGCGCGCACGCGGCT
>JANOKR010000643.1:0-3939 GCA_031419315.1 Betaproteobacteria bacterium | reverse complement strand
TTGACCACGCGGCCAAGCAAGGCGACGGTCAGTGTCGCGGCGATGGCCACCGACAGCACACCGCCGGCCAGCGTCGCCAGCACGATGTAGAGCAGCGTGCTCGTCATTCAGATGTGCCGATCGATGGGCAGACGGGGCTGGGCTTCAAACGCCGTTTTTGCTGAACCACTCGAGGCAGCGCTTCCAGCCGTCTTCGGCTTGGCGCTGGCGATAGGTCGGCCGGTAGTCGGCGTGGAAGGCATGTGGCGTGTCGGGGTAGAGCACGATCTCCGAGCGGCTGTTGCCGGCGGCCTTGAGCGCGTCGCGCATCTTGTCGACGCTGTCGTTCGGGATGCCGGTGTCGGCAGCGCCATACAACCCGAGGATCGGCGCCTTGATGCGCGGTGCCAGGTCAAACAGCATCGGGTCGCCGGGCGCATACGCAGGTGCAAACCGCCCGTACCAGGCGACGCCGGCTTTCAGCGCCGGGTTGTGCGCCGCGTAGACCCACGGCGCCTGGCCGCCCCAGCAAAAGCCGGTGATGCCCAGGCGCGTGGTGTCAGCACCCTGCGCCTTGGCCCAGGCCACCGTGGCGTCGAGGTCGGCGACCAGTTGCGCTTGGTTGACCTTGCTCACGACTTCGGCTATCAGCTTGGCGATCTCGCCATAACTGCCCGGGTCGCCGTGGCGCGCAAACAGCTCCGGCGCGATGGCCAGATAACCCTGCTTGGCAAAACGCCGCGCGACGTCGGCGATATGTTCGTGGACGCCGAGGATCTCGCTGATGACCAGGACCACCGGGGCCTTGGCCTTGCCCGCAGGCAGCGCACGGTAGGCCGGCATCTTGAAGCCGGCAACGTCGATGATGACCTCGCCCGCAGTGAGGCCGTTGGTGTCGGTATTGATCATCGTCTGCGCCACCACGGGCAGCGCGGCGGCTGCAAAACCGACCCCGAGCCCGGCCCCGATCCCGGCCCCGACCGCGGCGCGGCCAAAGGCACGCCGGCTGGGGTCGCCAGCGCCGGGCAGCAGCGAATCGATCTCGGGTTTGACCATGCGGGGCGCTCCTGCCTTTGGCGGCGTTGCTGCTGTTGCGAGCCCTGTCCGGCGGGCAACCGCAGCGCTGATTCTAGGAGGCCGGGCGACCGCCGCTGCGTCAGCGCTGCGCAGGGTCACGATGCTTGGGCACAATCCCGGCCATGACGCTCACCTTGCCATCGGCAGCGGGGCCGCTCGCTGCGGTGGATATCGGCTCGAACAGTTTCCGGCTCGAGATCGGCCAGGTCGCGGGCGGCCGCTACCGGCGCATTGACTACATCAAGGAAACGGTGCGCCTGGGTGCCGGCCTGGACAGCGACGGCCAACTCACCGAAGAAGCCGCCGAACGTGGCCTGAAATGCCTGCGCAGCCTGGCCCAGCGCCTGCGCGGCTTCGAACCCGGCCAGGTGCGCGCCGTAGCGACGCAGACGCTGCGCGAGGCGCAGAACCGGAACGCCTTTCTGGCCCGCGCGCAGGATGCGCTGGGGTTCCCGGTGGAGGTCATCTCGGGGCGCGAAGAGGCCCGGCTGATCTACGCCGGCGTGGCCCATCTGCAACCCTCGGAGCAGCCGCGCCTGGTCGTCGACATCGGCGGGCGCTCGACCGAAGTGATCCTTGGCCAAGGTGCGCAGCCGATCGCTGCCGAATCCTTCGGTGTCGGCTGCGTCAGCCTGTCGATGCGCTTTTTTGCCGATGGCCGATTGACCGCCGCGGCTTTCGAAGCGGCCCAGGTCGCTGCCGGCGCAGAGTTCGAAGAAGCCCTGCGCACCTTCGGCCGCAATCAATGGACCGAGGCGCTGGGCTCATCGGGCACCGCCGGCGCGGTCGCCCAGGTGCTGCAGGCCAGTGGTGTCGGTGACGGCAGCATCACCCCGGCCGGCCTGCGCTGGTGCATCGAGCGCTGCATCGATGCCGGGCATCTTGCGCGCCTCAAACTGCCTGGCCTCAAGGCCGAGCGCCATGCCGTCATCGCCGGCGGCCTGGCGATCCTGTCGGCACTCGCGGCGCAGTTCAACATCGACCGCATGCTGGCCGCCAAGGGCGCCCTGCGCCAGGGTGTGATCCTGGATCTGCACGAACGCCTGCTGGCCTTGCACCGCGAGCGCCCGGGCGACTTGCGCGACCACAGCATCGTGCAGTTGCAGCAGCGCTTCCAGGTCGATGCCGAACAGGCCGCCAGGGTGCGTGCGGTGGCGCTGACGCTGTTCGACCAGCTCCGCGGCGACACCGAAAACAACGACCACCCGGACCTGCGCCGCGAACTGGGCTGGGCCTGCGACGTGCACGAGATCGGCCTGATGGTGTCGCACCATGACCACCATCGGCACAGTGCCTACCTGCTGGCGCATGTCGATGCACCTGGGTTTTCGCAGAGCCAGCAGCGGCGTCTGGGCAACCTGGCGCTCGGCCAACGCGGCGGCCTGCGCAAGGTCGAAGTGGAATTCGCGCGCGACGGGTTTGCCCACCAGCTCGTCTGCCTGCGCCTGGCGGCGATCAAATGCCATGCCCGCGAGTCGGTCGACACCGCGGCGCTGCGTGTCGACGCGCGGGCCTCCGAGGTGCGCCTGGGCTTTGGCAGCGCCTGGGCCGCAGCGCATCCACGCACGCTGTTCCTGCTGCGTGAAGAGAGCCTGGCGTGGCAGCGCCTGGGGCGCCTGCGGCTGGAACTGCCGGCCTGATTGATGACCGCCGACGACATGGTTGACCGGCCGTCAGTCCCACTGGGTGCGGTGGATGCGGTGGGTGCACAACACCTTATCGACGATCACAGTGGGCGTGAGCGCGCGCTTTCGTCACAATCGGGCCCAGGTGCAAAAGGCCAGGCCGGGTTGAACCCCGGACCCCGCCGGCTCGCAAGCCGGCATGGCAATCGTTGGAGGATGTGATTGAAATCAGTTTTTGGTCAGATCGTGATGTGCACCGACGAGGCCCGCAGGGCCTTCGAGACCCACCCCGTTTTGTTGGATGCCGTGGCGCATGGCCTGGCAGTTGAGCGCTACCGCGCGCTGCTGCTGGAGCTGTACACGGTGGTCTGGCATTTCAATCCGGTCTGCGCCGCCGCCGCCAGCCGGATGCCGGACGCGATGCGCGAGCAGCGCTACTTCCTCTACGAACATATTCACGAGGAATCCGGGCACGAGATCTGGGTGCGCAACGATCTCGAAGCGCTGGGCGTCAGCCCCGCCGCCACCATTGCGCACAAGGCAGGGGCCTATACGCAGGCACTGTGCGGATTCAACTACTTCGCGGCCGATCGAGGCCATCCGGCCAGCGTCTTCGGCATGATGTACGCCTTGGAAGTGATTGCCTCGGTTTATGGCGGCCCCTTCAGCAGCGCGATTCGTGAACGCCTGCTGCTTGACGGAGAAATTGGCATCTCCTTCATCGCCTCGCACGCAACGATGGACGCCCAGCACATGGCCGAATTACGCACCATCCTGTCGCCGATCAACGACCCCGCAGCGGTCGACGCCATCGTCGATTCGGCGATCCTGAATTTCCACCATTTCACGCACATCGTGGGTTCTGTATGAGCTTGGCACCCGGCGCCGCACTGAAGTCGATCCTCGAGCGACCGTATCGCACGATCAAGCTCGAGTGGAACGCCGACATGCAACTGCTGCGCGTGCGCACCTGCGTGCGGCCGATCCAGTGTTACAGCCTGGCGATGATGACCGAGCTGCAGTTCTGCTTCGACGACATCGCGGCCTACCCTGGCCTGGTGCGCCACTTCGTGATGAGCTCCGATGTGCCGCGCGTATTCAACTTCGGTGGCGACCTGTCGCTGTTCGTGCTGCTCGTGCGCGCCCATGATCTTGACTCGCTCAAGATGTACGGCCGCCGCTGCATCGACCTCATCTGGTGGATGGAAACTGCCGCCCAGCGCGGCGTCTACACCACCGCGCTGGTGCAGGGCGATGC
>JANOKR010000642.1:0-3587 GCA_031419315.1 Betaproteobacteria bacterium | reverse complement strand
GTCGACAGCCAGTTCATCGGCCGCGCCACCAGGCGCGCCACCGCCTCGGGGTAGATCTGGCCGACCCGCTTGGGCACCAGCTCGCCGAAAATGATCGTCAGGAAGGTGATGATCATCACCACCAGGCCGGTCGCCGTCAGCCCTGCGGCGCGTTGGCGGATCTCGAAAGTGCCTTGCAGCCAGGCCGCCAGCGGCTCGGCAAATGCGGCCTCGCCGACGATGCCGTTGAGGATGCCGATCGAGGTGATGCCGATCTGCACCGTGGACAAAAATTTGGTCGGGTTGTCGTGCAGGTCGATCGCCGCCTGCGCCCCCGATTCGCCGGCTTCGACCATCACCTGCAAACGTGCCTTGCGGCTCGCCGTGAGCGCCATCTCCGACATCGCGAAGACGCCGTTGAGCAGGATCAGAAATACGAGCAGCGAGACGTCCATGCACGCCGCCCGGGGGGCGGGGGAAAATCGAGACTGGCAGCGTAGCAGAATCGGCCCATGCAACTGCTCATCGGCGATGTCCAGGGCTGCGACGATGCCCTCGGCCGGCTGCTCGACCTGAGCGGCTTCTCAGCTTCGCGCGACAGCCTGCTCGTGCTGGGTGACCTGGTCAACCGCGGGCCGGCGTCACTGGCCGTGCTGCGGCGCCTGCAAGCGCTCGGCGCAGCGGCACAGTGCCTGCTCGGCAACCACGACCTGCATCTGCTCGCGGTGGCGCATGGCGTGCGCGGCCTGCACCGCAGCGACACCTTCGCCGATGTGCTCGACGCGCCTGACCGCGACGCCTGGCTCGATTGGCTGCGGGCGCGGCCGCTGGCCTTGCAATTTGGTGGCTGGCTGTGTGTGCATGCGGGCGTCGTGCCGCAGTGGACCGCGGCACAAACGCTGGCGCTGGCCGGCGAGGTCGAGACCTTGTTGCGCGGCCCCGACCTGCCCGCGTTTTTGCAGGTCATGTATGGCAATCAACCCGCGCGCTGGTCGGATGCGCTTGAAGGCGCCGACCGCTGGCGCCTGGTCATCAATGTGCTCACACGGATCCGCTTCTGCAGCAGCGACGGCACGCTCGATTTCAAGGCCAAGGAAGGTGCCGACGCCGCACCGGTGGGGTACCGGCCGTGGTTCGACATTCCCGGCCGCGCCACCATCGGCACACCGATCGCGTTTGGCCACTGGAGCACGCTGGGGCTGATCAATACCCCGCAGTTGCTGGCGCTGGACACCGGCTGCGTCTGGGGTGGTGCGCTGACTGCGGTGCGCGTTGACGGCGGGCGACACGAGGTGGTACAGGTGCCCTGCGAAGCATCGCAGTCGCCAGGGTGACGGCGGGATAGTGACGTTGAAGCGCGGATGCGAGAATCGCGGCTTGTTCTGGAATCGTGGCCGAATGGTTTAAGGCACCGGTCTTGAAATCAGGTGCATCGAAGGACGAAAGCGAGTTTTCATGCGGGTTTCGGAGGGATCGTCTCCGCAACTTTTGAGATCATCTCCGCAACTGGAGGCGTGCCAGAGTGGCTTAATGGATCAGTCTTGAAAACTGACGACGGTGCAAGCCGTCCGTGAGTTCGAATCTCACCGCCTCCGCCAGTTCATCGTTTTTCCGCCTATCTTCTTTCCACCAGGCACAGCCACCTGCTCAGGTGTGACGCAAGCACTTCCCATAGGTAAATTTAGCTCCCAAAGAACTTGAGGCCGGCTTAGCGTCGTCGGTGCACGTCCTCTTCCCATCTCTCGGCCTATCACGGTGTCCACCTCAGACATAGGTGGACACCATGCTGGCCGGTATCGACCAGCTGTTCAAGGTGGGATGGCTGGCCGCTTGCCGGCGGCGAGGACCCGATTTGGAGTGCATAGGTGTCCACCAATGTTTAGGTGGACACCATCCTCAAGCTCCTGTTGCCGTCAAGCAAGGTGGGATGGCTGGACGCTCACCATACACGCATGCCGGCATCGCCCAAGGGGAATCGTCTAGGGCTCCGCAGCTTGCGCCGCGACTCACGACGCGATCCGATGACGTGGCCAAGGCCAGCACTGGCCGGCTGGTGCAAGCGACCCAACGCCTCAACGGCTCGTGGATCTGAATTCTGTTGGCAATTCCGTTGCCACGGAGCCCAAAAAGACTAAAGGGTCAGTAGGCGCTAACCTACTGACCCTCGTCTTTACTGGTGCGGCTGGCAGGAATCGAACCCACGACCCCTTGGTTCGTAGCCAAGTACTCTATCCAACTGAGCTACAGCCGCGCAGCCTCGGAGTATAACAAACGATCAAGGGCCAAGACAGTCGGCTCAGTCGATGGCCGCCGCGGCGCGGTCGCAGACCGCAGCCCGGGCTTCGTCGTTTTCTTCGCGGGCCAGGCGGGCTAGCGCCCGCCAAGCGCGGCGGCGAGCGCGCGGCTCGAGCTGTGGGGATGCAGCGGCTTGCTCCAGCGGGCGCCGGGCTTTGCCCCAGAGCTGGCGCTCGGCGAAGACGACACCGGCAGCGGCGGCGACCGCGGCATCGTTCGGCATCGCCGCAACGGCGCTCTCGGCGCGCGGCAACCAGTCAATCCCCACGCCGCCGGCGGCGTCCGCCAAGGCCAGTGCGACAAGCGTGCGCTCGTCGCCCGGCAACTCGGCGAGCCGGTCCCACAGCGGCCGCAACCACGCGCGGCCATCGTCGGCAGCGCCCAGCGTCGCCGCCCGCTGCGCTGCGCGCGCTGCGACCGCGGCGTCGCGTCGATCGCTGACGTCCAGCGCCATCCACTGCCTGCGCAGTTGGTCGGCGTCGTGGGCTGACTCCAGGACCTCGGTGGCCAGCGAGCGCAGCAGGCCGCGCGCCGCGACCGTCGAAAAGGCCTGGTGCTTGGCGAGCAAGCGCGCGGTGTGCAAGGCCTCCAGCGGGCGGCGCGCCATGCGCGCAGCCTGCAGCTGCAAACGCAAGGCCTGCGTGCGACGGCCAACCCCACCGGGCAGTGCAGCGAGCTGCTCCAGTGCGCCGCTGGCATCGCGGTCGTCGAGCGCCCATTCGGCGGCCATCAGCCTTGCGCCGTCGACCGCCGAACCAACACCGCCAGCATCAGCGGCGTCGAGCAACTGGCGCAGGCGCTGGTCGCGACGCGGGCGGTCTTGCAGCCGATGCAGGCTGCCTGCGGCAAGCAGGTTGGCGAGCACGCGAAAGTCACGGTCGCCGGTCAACGCTGGGGTATCGCTCTGGATCACCAAGGCACGTTCGGCGGCCTTGTGGGCGCGGCTGTAGCGCGCGCCGAAGTAGTCGGCCAGGGCTTCGCGCAATGAACGCTGGCCGGCCCGCTCGCGTTGCAGCGCGCGCCATTCGCGGGCGCGCTGAGGCAAGGTGACGAGCGCGTCGAGCGCCCTGATCGCGGTCATCACGACAAAACAGGCGACCACGAGCAGCAGCACAAACAGGTTCAGCGACAGGTCGGCACGCCAGCCTCCCCAATACAAGGCGACCAGACCATCGTTGCTGCCCAGCGTCGCCGCGGCCACGACGGCGACGATGAAGAGCAGGACAACCCAGATGACGCCGCGCATCGTCGACCCAGGCTCTGCCGGTGGCTAACGCCCAGCCACAGCTGCAGCCACCGCAGCCAGGGTGGCG
>JANOKR010000641.1:0-3462 GCA_031419315.1 Betaproteobacteria bacterium | reverse complement strand
CGCGCTCTTCCAGCCGGCACATGGCACCGCGCCCGACATCGCCGGCCAAGCTATCGCCAACCCGACCGCCATGATCTTGTCGGTGGCAATGATGCTCGACTGGCTGGCCGAGCGCCACGCCGATCAAGCCCTGGCCGATGGTGCGCGCCGGATCGAGAGTGCGATCGAAAAAGCCTTTGCCAGCGGCACCGTGCGCCCGCGCGAGTTTGGCGGCAGCAGCGGCACCGCGGCGATCACTCGCGCCGTGATCGACGGCCTCTAACGCCATGACGCAGCGTATCGTGGTCGTCGGCGCGGGGTACTTCGCGCCCTTTCATCTCGAAGGCTGGCGCGATGCCGGCGCCGAGGTGGTGGCCATCGCCGACACCGACCTGCCACGCGCCCAGGCCCTGGCCCGGCGCTTTGGCATCGCAGCGTGTTTCGCCGATGCCGGCGAGATGTTGGCTGCCATGCGCCCGGATATCGTCGATGCCGTGCTGCCGCCGGCGGCGCAATTCGCGGTCGTGCAAGCGGCCTTGCAGTTGCGCATCCCGACGATCTGCCAAAAGCCCTTTGGGGTCGATCTCAAGCAGGCCGAAGCTATGGCCGCACTCGCCGGCAACAGTGGCGTGCCGCTGGTCGTGCACGAAAACTTTCGCTTCACGCCGTGGTTCCGCGAATGCCGGCGCTGGATCGACGCCGGCCGCTTCGGCCGCCTGCTCAGCGTGACCTTCCGGCTGCGCCCCGGTGATGGCCAGGGCACGCAGGCGTATCTGGAACGCCAGCCCTACTTCCAGGCCATGCCGCAGTTGCTGATCCGCGAAACCGGCGTCCATTTCATCGACACCTTTCGATTCCTGTTTGGCGAGGTGCGTGCGGTGACCGCAAGGCTGCGGCGCCTGAACCGGGCAATCGCCGGCGAAGACGCCGGCCTGGTGATCTTCGAGTTCGACGACGACCGCCAGGGCCTGTTCGACGGCAACCGGCTCAACGACCATGTCGCAGCAAACCCGCGCCACACGCTTGGCGAGATGTGGCTCGAAGGCGAGGCCGGCGTGTTGCGCCTGGACGGTGACGGCCGCCTGTGGTGGAAGCCGCATCACGGGATGGAGGCCGAGCATGTCTACAACGGCGGCAGCGCGGGCGCGTTTGGCAATGAATTCGGCCGGTCTTTCGGCGGCGCCTGCGGCGCCTTGCAAGCCCATGTCCTGAAGCACCTGGACGAAGGTTCAGTGCTCGAAAACGGCGCCGATGAATACCTCGTCAACCTGCATGTCCAGGCCGCGATCTATCACTCGCATGCGCGTGGCACACGGGTGTCGATGGCTGCATTCGACCCCCACGCCAGCGACTGACTCCAAGCGAAATTGAAGCTCAGATCGGCGCCCGAACAGCAACGGCTTGAGGCCCGAACCGCGTGGCGCCAAGGCACCGACCGGCCGCCTGCAAAGTGAACAATCCCCCAAGTCTTTGACCACTTGGGGGACGGTTGCTTTGAAGCCCGTTGCCGGGCCTTGAATGGTGGAGCCGGGGGGAATCGAACCCCCGTCCGCAAGCCTTTGCCGGACAGTTCTACATGCGTAGCTGACTGATTTGGATCTCACACCCTGCGCCGCGCAGCAGCACGCTGTGCAGGATGCCAGTCACTTGATCTTATCCACCGCCGAGTGACCCGGCGGCAGACCAGCCAATGTGAATGACCTCTCAGCTATCAGATCTTGCGACCTTCAAACCCGGCCCATTGGCCAACCGTTGAGAGGCTCACCGGTGTTAAGCGGCGAGGGCGAAACGTTCGTCGTTCGCAGTTACTTTGTTTCCAGATGGATTAACGAGCTGACTGGTGCTCGGCATGCCCTGCGCCGACTCCGAACCCACGTCGAAGCCAGGTCGGCCCCTGAGGGGTGGAGTTTAGGGCAATCGCAGCCAATGCAAGAGGCCGTCTGGCGCATCGAGCACGGCGTCGGCAGGCCAGTCGCGCGGGTCGGCGTCGGGGCCGAGATAACCCCAGCCGGCCGCCAGTGTGGCCATGCCGGCGGCGCGGCCGGCTTGCATGTCGCGAACATCGTCGCCGACGTACACACAGCTTGCCGGATCGACGCCAATGCGCCTCGCCGCTTCGAGCAGCGGTGCCGGATGCGGCTTGGTATGTGCCGTGCTGTCGCCGGCAATCAACACCGCCGCGCGTAGGCTCAGGCCGGTGCCGGCAACGATCGGCTCGGCCAGGTAGAGCGCTTTGTTGGTCACGATGCCCCAGCGCATCGACGCATGCTCGATCCGGCGCAGCACCGGCTCGATCGCAGCAAAAACAACCGTCAAGTGCAGCAGTCGGGCGGCGTAGAGTTCGAGAAATCCATCGCGCAAGGCTGTGTAGCGAGTGTCGCCAGGTGCCACACCAAAGGCTGCGCCGACCATCCCCCGCGCACCCGACCCAACCAGCGGCCGCAACTCGCCGAGGGGCATCGCGACGAGCCCATGCGCGGCGCGCAGTTCGTTGACCGCACCAGCCAGATCCGGCGCACTGTCGACCAAGGTGCCGTCGAGATCGAACAGCACCACTTGAGTGGCATCAACGCTCATGCGACCTTGCGGCAGGCGAGCAGGTAGTTGACGCTGGTATCGCCGGTCAGGCGGTAGGCCTGAGTCAGCGGGTTGTAGCCCATGCCGCGGCTGCCTTCGAGGGCCAGCCCGGTGTCGCGACACCAGCGTGCGAGCTCGCTCGGCCGGATGAAGCGTGCGTATTCGTGGGTCCCTCTCGGCAACAGCTTGAGTACGTACTCGGCGCCGACGATCGCGAAGACAAACGACTTGGCGCTGCGGTTGATGGTGGAAAAAAACACCCAGCCGCCGGGTTTGACCATCGTCGCGCAGGCTCGCACCACCAACGACGGGTCGGGCACATGCTCAAGCATTTCCATGCAGGTGACGACGTCGAAAGCCGCCGGCGACGTTGCCGCCAAAGCCTCGGCCGCGATCTCGCGGTAGTCGACGTTTTCGACGCCGGCCTCCAGCGCGTGCAGCCGGGCGACACCCAGCGGCTTGGTCGCCAGGTCGATGCCGGTCACCTGCGCCGCCCGCGTGGCCATCGACTCGGCCAGGATGCCGCCGCCGCAGCCGACATCGAGCACCACCTTGCCGCGCAGCGAGGCCAGCGAGTCGATCCAGTCCAGCCGCAGCGGATTGATTTCGTGCAGCGGGCGGAACTCGCTTTGTGGATCCCACCAACGGTGCGCGAGGTCGCTGAATTTCGCCAGCTCCATCGGGTCGACGTTGCCGGTGTTCATGGAGGCGCTGGTGGTCATGCGTTGATCCTAGCCGCAGAAACAAAAAACCCCGCCGCAGCGGGGTTTGTGTGGTCCGAGCCCCGCAGGGCCCGACACATCACTTGGTGGCGCGGGTCCCGACGACCTCGACTTCCACGCGACGGTTCTTCGCGCGGCCTTCGGTGGTCTTGTTGTCGGCCACAGGCTGCTTCTCGCCCTTGCC
>JANOKR010000640.1:0-1622 GCA_031419315.1 Betaproteobacteria bacterium | reverse complement strand
GCCTGGCGGTCACAGATCATGTGACCCGGCCCGGCTGGCGGCCACCGGCTCGCGGGGCCAAGCTGCAAGACTGACCATGACCCCAACCCGCACCGGATTCGACACCATCATCATCGGCGCCGGCGCTGCCGGCTGCGTGATCGCCAATCGCCTGAGCGCCGACCCGAAGCGCAGGGTTGCGCTCATCGAAGCCGGTGCGTCAGACCGCCGCTTCGCGCTGAACTTGAAGACCCTGCTACCCATCGGCAACATCTTCCTGCTGCCGAATGCGGCGACCAACTGGCAGCATGAATTCAGCGGCGGTGCCGGCGTCAACCACCGCAGAATTGCTTGCCCGCGCGGGCGCTTGTTCGGTGGCAGCACGTCCGTCAACGGCAGCGTCTACATACGCGGCCATCGGCTCGACTACGACGAATGGGCGGCGCTGGGCAACACCGGCTGGTCGTTCGACGAGGTGCTGCCCTTCTTCAAGAAGCACGAAGACTACGACCGCGTTTCACTTCCCAACGCGGGCGCGTGGCACGGCCGGGGGGGTGAGCTCAGCGTGCAGCGCCCGGCCGAGAGCAACCCGCTGGCGCACGCCTTCGTGCAGGCCGCGGCCGAGGCCGGCTTCGCGAAGAACGACGATTTCAACGGCGATGTGCAAGATGGCTTTGGCATCTTCGACCTCAACCAGCGTGACGGCGTGCGCTGGAGCAGCAGCCGCGCTTTCCTTCACCCGGTGCTGGCGCGGCCCAACCTGACCGTTTTTGCCGACGCGCTGGTCGAACGTATCCGACTGCAGGGCAAGCGCGCCGCCGGCATCACGTTGCGTCACGATGGTCGCTCGCTGGACCTCGACGCCGGCACCGAAGTCATCGTCTGCGCCGGCACGGTGAACTCGCCGCAACTGCTGATGCTGTCGGGCATCGGGCCGGGCGGCATCGCGCAGCAGGGCATTCGTGTACTGCACGAACTGCCCGGTGTTGGCCAGAACCTGCAAGACCACCCGACGATCTCGCTGGCGATGACCAACCCCAGCGCCGAGAGTTATGCGCTGAGCTGGCGCACCGCGCCGCGGGTGTTGATGGCACCGCTGCGTTATGCCGTTAGCCACCGCGGCATGCTGGCGTCCAACGCGGCCGAAGCCGGCGGCTTCTTGCGCAGCCGGCCGGGGCTGGACCGGCCCGACGTGCAGTACACGTTCATGGTCGGCATGAAGGACAACCCACGCACGCTGCCGCGCCAGCATGGCTACTACCTGCATATGGCAGTACTTCGGCCGGCCACGCGCGGGCGTGTCGAACTGGCCTCGGCCGACCCGGCCGCCAAGCCGGTCATGCATCCCGAGTTTTTGGAAGCGCAAGAAGACGTCGAAACACTGCAACGTGCGATGCGCGAAGCGCGCCGCATCGTCGCGATGCCCGCGCTGGCGCGCGTGTCGGGGCAAGAGCTGCTGCCCGGCCCGGCCATCGACGACGACGCCGCGCTCGAGCGCTTCATCCGCGAACGTGTGGCCACCACCTACCACCCGGTCGGCACCTGCAAGATGGGCCCGTCGACCGACCCGCTGGCGGTTGTCGACCCTCAGCTGTGCGTGCACGGCCTGCAGGGCCTGCGCGTGGCCGACGCGTCGATCATGC
>JANOKR010000639.1:0-5708 GCA_031419315.1 Betaproteobacteria bacterium | reverse complement strand
ACCCAGCAGTGGGGCGAGCGCATTCTTGCGGTGGCCGACTACCTGCCGCTCTCCGTGGCCGCGCTGGCCGATGACGCGTTGCGCGAACGGCTCGTCGCGCGGGCCGGCGCCGCAGGCACGTCGCTGGCCATTCCGCACGGTGCCTTGATGGGCCTGGACAGCCTGCGGGAGTGGCGCCATGCCTGGGCCGAGGTGACGATCAGCTTCTTCAAACATCCGTCGAATATCGACTTCAGCGAGTCCGGCATCGACCCGGCGGGAATCAGCGGCGACACCGTGCTGTACGACGGCCCGGCCCGCGGCATCGCGGCGCTGTTCCCACGCAACGTGAATACGATGATCACCTGCGCGCTGGCCACGATCGGTCTGGACCGCTGCCGCGCCCGGCTGGTGGCCGTACCGACGTTGCAAGTCGCGGTGGCGGAGGTGACTGCCCGCGGGCTCGACGGGTCGCTGCTGTCGATGCGCAAGGAGCAACCGGCCAGCGGCGTCTCGGGGACCGAGATGTTCGAGTCGCAGTGGGCGTCGATCGTGCGTGCAGCCCGACTCACGCAGCCGCTTGAGTTTGTCTGAAGCCGGCTCGGCTGGCCACTCGCATCAGGCGCGGCGCCGGCCTCGCGCCCGGCCTCCGGGACTTGGCGCGACAATGCGCGGCATGAGTGACCGCAACGACAAGTTCGATCCCGACGACGTGCTCAAGGGCTGGCGTGCGCCGGCGCCACGCAGCGCACCCGCGCCCGATCTCGACGACCTCTTCGGGGCCATCGCCGAGAACGCGCGCTCGCACGAAGTGCAGCGTGTCGACACGCCAAGCATCGACATGCCGCAGGTCGAGATCATCGATGCAGTGGAGCTCAGCGACCTCGACGGTATCGGCCTGAACGCCGCCGCGACGGCACGCGCGCAGGCTCTGGAGACGATCGAGCGCATCGACGATATCGAGTTCACCGAATTGACCGCGGTAGTCGAACGTTACGTTCATCCGCAGGTGCTGGCGACCTGGCAGCCCGCGGCCTGGGTCGGGGCCGTCAAACAGGTTTGCGAGGCGGTGACGAGCATCGTGCAGACCGACGCCGGCCCGGTCGTCGAGACCTACCCGCCGCAGTTTGTCTTTGCACTGTGGGCGCCGCAGGAACTTAAGCCGCCGCTGCTCGGCCGCTGGCCGCTGCGGGTGGGCTTGACTGCTGCCGATGCCGACCACGCCGCTGACGGTCTGGTCGCGCTGATGCCACCGCAGGGCAAGCTTTGGTTCAGCGCCGCGAACGCAAAAGCAAATCCAAAAGCCAAGGCAAAAAGCAGCGGGCGCGCCCTCAGCGATGGCGCTTTCGATGTCGCGATCGAAGTCGATTGGGCCTTGATCGGCCAGCTGGTCCTGCACCACGATGCCGCGCTGCAAGACCATCTGCTGGCCGCCTTGCGCGAGTTCATCGACGCCGAACAGGCGGCGACCTTTGCGCGCCTCAACGACGGCTTCGGCCAGCCGGCGCCGGGCGCAGCGATCACGCAGCGCAGCGACGGCTGATACGGATCGCGGCAGCGTTGTGCTGACGTTGGCCCCGCAGCCGGGATCGAGGTGGCCGGCTTCGGTTGTGGAATTCTTACGCCCTACGCCGGCCACCCCGATCCCGGCTGAGCCGGTGGCAGTCTGGGTGATGAAAATACCAATTCAGCAGGCCAGTCCGATCGACTTGGAACGCGACGGCCGCTGCTCGCAGAGTCGGCGCGGGGGTGGCCCGGCGGAGAGCATAAGAATTCCATAAACGGAGCCGGGCCACCCCCGAGCTGGCGCTGCGTGCGCTGATGCCGGAGCGCACAAAACGCGCATCTCTCAGGCCACGCCGAGCCGCAAGCGCAAGCGGCGCACCGCGGAGTCGACCGTCGTCAACACCGGCAGCCCGGTACGGAGCGCAACACGCGATGCCGCACGTGCCAGGCTGAACTGGGCCAGCGCGATGACGCCGCAACCCTGAGCGGCAAGCGACGCGGCGGCTTCGGCGGCCAGTGCATCGTGCTGCTCGACATCGCCGCGATTCAGCGCGTCGAGCGCGCCTTCAGCCAGCGCGCAGATGAGCGGCGTGCCGGGTGCAAATTCAGCCGGCATCGAGGCCAGCGTCGGCGCAAAGGTCGCCACCAGCCCGATCGGTCGACCGGCTTGCGTAGCCGCCGCCTGGGCCTCGTCGACCATGGCCTCGTTGGGCTTCAACACCGGCATCTGTGCATGCCGGCGCGCGACCGCTTCGATGCAGGGCCCGAAGGCCGAGCAGGTGAACAGGATCGCGGTTGCACCGGCGCCGACCGCGTAGTCGGCGAGGGCGACAAACCGGGCCGTCATCAGTGCATCGAGCCGTCCGCTGTTTGCCACGTCAGCCGACAGCGAATCGTCGAGCAGGTTCATGCGCACGGCAGCCGGCCAGTCGCGCGCCAGCGCCGCGTTGATCGGCGCGATCGAATGCGCCAGCGCGTGGATCAGCGCGATGCGGTGCATGCGCTTTGGCTCGATCAGGCGCTGACGATGCCGGCCGGTTTGGTGCCGCGCCGTCGCCCCTGCATCCACCACACCAGCCAGCCGATCGCAGCCGCTGGCAGCAGCACCCAGTGCGGTGACGGCCGCTCCGGGTTGGGCAGCTTCAGCTCCTTGATTTTGTAGCCCTGCTCGGCGCCGAGCTTGCGCGCGCGGCTGCCGAACTTGACATTCGCGATCTCGATCTCGTCGCCGAGCTGGCTCAGGGTGATGCCGCCATCACGCAGCCGTTCGCGGCCGTTTTTGCCTTCGCCCATCGGCAGCGCCACGGTCTTGGTGATCGCGTCGCCATCGGCATCCGTGCCGGCGATGCCGACCACCAGCCACTCGTCCTTTTGCAACTGGTCGGCGACCTTGTAGATGTCAGCGGCGGGCGCGCTGACGTACTTCGGCAGCATGCGGTCGATGACCCAGTCGGGGCGGAAGAAGAGGAACGTCGCCAGCAGCAGCAGCACAATATCCGGCCAGGTGCAACGTTGGCGAAACCAGCCCATCGTGGCCGCGGCGAAGAGCAGCGATGCCACCGTGCCGCCGATGCAGACCAGCACGACATCAACCCAGGAGCCGACGCCGATCAGCAACAGCTGCGGGTTGAAGATAAAGACAAACGGCAGCACCGTGGTGCGCAGGCTGTACCAGGTCGCCTGCCAGCCGGTGGCGTTGGGGTCGTCACCCGAGATCGCTGCCGCCGCATACGACGCCAGCCCGACCGGCGGTGTCACATCGGCCATGATGCCGAAGTAAAAAACAAACAGGTGCACGGCGATGAGCGGGATCACGAGCCCGCTGCGCGCGCCGAGCTCGACCACCACCGGCGCCATCAGCGTGGCGACCAGGATGTAGTTGGCGGTGGTCGGCACCCCGGCGCCGATGAGCAGGCAGATGAAGGCGGTGAGCAGCAGCATCACCAGCACGTTGCCGGCCGAGACCGCCTCGACGAGGTCGGTCATCATCAGCCCGACGCCGGTGAGCGTGATCGCACCGACGATGAGGCCGGCGCTGGCGCACGCGACACCGATGCCGATCATGTTGCGCGCGCCGAGCACGAGGCCTTTCCACAAGTCGGCCAGGCCCTTGCGCCAGGCGGCTTGCAGCGTGCCCGCGCCGCGAAAGACCGACATCATCACCGGCTGCGCCAGCACCAACACGATCGCGGCCACGGTGGCCCAGAACGCCGACAAACCCGGCGACAGCTCTTCGGCCATCAGGCACCACAGCAGCACGACGATCGGGATGAAAAAGTGCAGGCCGGCACGCACGGTGGGCCAGGGCAGCGGCAGGCTGACGGCCGGGTTGTTGGGGTCGTCCTGCGGCACGTCGGGGTGGCGCGCGGAGTAGGCCATCAGCACCTCATAGGCGATGAGCCCGAAGGCCGCGAGCACCCAGCCAGCTTGCTCACCGGCGATGGCTTTGAGCCCGGTGATCGAGTAGTAGATCAGCGCGAAGGCGGCCATCGTGCCGCTCAGGCCCAGCGCCCAACCGAGCAAGCGCTGGCGCCAGGTCGGTTCGACAGCACGATGCAGTGGCTGGATATCAAATTTCAGTGCTTCGAGGTGCACGATGTAGAACAGCGCGATGTACGAGATCACCGCCGGCAAGGCCGCGTGTTTGACGATTTCTGAATACGGGATGCCGACATACTCGACCATCAAGAACGCCGCCGCGCCCATCTCCGGCGGCATGATCTGGCCGTTCACCGACGACGCGGCTTCGATCGCGCCGGCTTTCACGCCGGAATAGCCGGTGCGTTTCATCAGCGGGATCGTGAAGATGCCGCCCGACACGACATTGCTCACCGACGAGCCCGAGACGACGCCGTTGAGCGCCGACGACACGACGGCCACCTTGGCCGGCCCGCCGCGCAAATGGCCGAGCAACGCCAGCGACATCTGGAGCATGAAGTTGCCCGCGCCGGCGATATCGAGCAACGTGCCGAACAAGACGAACAAAAAGATGAACTGCACCGACACGCCCAGCGCAACGCCGTAAACGCCTTCGGTGGTCAGCCACATGTGCGAGATCAGGCGTTGCAGCGACGCACCTTTGTGCTGCACGACTTCGGGCATAGAGGGCCCGGCAAATACAAACGCCAGGAACAGGCCGGTGGTCACGAGCATGCCCAGGCCCATCGAGCGGCGCGTGGCTTCGAGCATGATCACGACGCCGACCGCACCGGCGGCGATGTCGATCGTGGTCGGCTGGCCGGGCCGTGTTGCGAGCTGGTTGTAGAACAGGAACAAATACGCGGCGCAGAACGCGCCCACCGCGGCGAGCAGCCAGTCGGCGGCCGGCACGACCTTGCGCGAAGACGACGTGAACGCGGGGTAGGCGCAGAAGGCCAGGAAAACCGCAAACGCCAAATGGATCGCGCGCGCTTCGGTATCGTTGAAGATGCCGAAGCCGACCACAAACGGCAGCGGCGACGCGTACCAGAGCTGGAACAGCGACCACAGTGCGGCGACTACCGCGAGCAGTTTGCCTACCGCCCCATCGGGCTCGCGCCCGCCGAGGTCGGCCTCCTTCACCAGTTGGTCGAGCTCGGCCGCGGAGGCCTTGCCTGCGGCCACGCTCATCGACGGCTACTTCAACCAGCCCTTTTCGCGGTAATAGCGTGCCGCGCCTTCGTGCAGCGGTGCACTCAAGCCGTCCTTGACCATGCTTTCGGGGTTCAGGTTGGCCAGCGCCGGATGCAGCTTCTTGAACTCGTCGAAGTTGTCGAAGACCGCCTTGGTCACCTGGTACACGGTCTCGGCCGGGGTCTTGGCCGAGGCAACCAAGGTCGCCAGCACGCCGTAGGTCTGCGCCGCGTTCGGGTTGTTCGGGTACAGGCCGGCGGGGATCGTGGCGCGGGCGTAATAGGGCTTTTCGCCGACGAGCTTGTCGACGGCCGGCCCGGTCAGCGCCACGAGCTGCGCGCCGCAGGATGTGGTCGGGTCCTGGATATTGGCGCTCGGGTGGCCGACCGCGTAGAAGAAGCCATCGATCTTGCCGTCGCACAAAGCCGGGCCGTGCTCGTCGGCCTTGAGCTCCGACGCGAGCGCGAAGTCGCTCATCTTCCAGCCCAGGCCGGCGAGCAGCTCTTCCATCGACGAGCGGGTGCCCGACCCCGGGTTGCCGACGTTGAAACGCTTGCCCTTGAAGTCGGCAAAGGTCTTCACGCCGGCTTCTTTGCGCGCGAGCACGGTGA
>JANOKR010000638.1:0-2751 GCA_031419315.1 Betaproteobacteria bacterium | reverse complement strand
GAGCGCCTGACGCCACGCGAGATCGAAGTCCTCACCTATCTGAGCAAGGGTTTTACGATCAAGGAAATCGCCAACCTGATGGGCATCAAGTGGTTCACCGTCAACGACCACATCAAGTCCATCTACAAAAAGCTCAACGTCTCCAGCCGCGCCGAAGCCGCGGTGCTGGCGAGTAAACAAGGGCTGGTCTAAGGCGCCTAGGGCGCTTCTCGCCGACGCGGGGCCTAGCGGCAATGGCGTTGAAGTCCAGGGCCAAATCCGCTGCCGGCGCGGCCGACGCCGAAGACTCGCGCGCCGGCCCGGCGAGTTCGCACTTCGATCCCAGCACGCTCGATGTGCCGATCAACCGGCGCTTGCGGGTGCGCTGGATCGGCTGGCGCCTGCGCCTGCTCGTCGGGGTGGCGCTGATTGGCTGCCTCGGCATCTTCATGCTGATGCGTTTTGTGGCCTCGACGCCCACGCTGGACGCGATCTGGCGCGCCGATATGGACAACAGCGTCGTGCTCGTGGCCAGCGGCGAGGCGGCATTGCAGCCCTTTGTCGGCCGGCCGCTGGTCGGCATCGCCAGCAGCGACGGCGCCGGCTACAGCGTCAGCGAAGCCATGCTGCGCCGGGCGCCACGCTGGACGGTGGACGATGCGGCGCGGGCGCGCCTGATCGAATCGCATCGCTGGCTCGGCGCCGCCTTCGCGCAGGGTCCGGTGGTCTTGCAGTTCGAGGGCGGTGAGTCGGTGCGCATCGCGCCGCGCCCGCGGGGCCTGCAGGGGCTGGGCCTGCTGTTCTGGCCGATGGCGGCGCTGGCGCTGCTGCTGTACCTGATCGGCGCCGTGGTCTTGCTCGTGAAGCCGAAGCTGCGCCATGCGTTGTTTGCGCTGATCACCCTGTGCCAGGCCGGCAATCTGCTTTTCATTGCGCTCGAAGCCGCGCGCGGTCTCGCGCTGCCCGATGGTGTGGTGACGCAGGACCTGTGGTTGCGCATGGCGCTGGATCTCGTCACCGCCGCAGCGATCCTGCACATCAGCACGCTGCACCCAACCCGGTTGCCGGTGGGGCGCTTGATTGCAGTCGCCGGTTGGCTGGTGGTCGCGGCGATCCTGGCCGCCGGCGAGCCCGGTTCGATCAACGGCTGGTGGTGGTGGGCGCAGGGTGGTGTCGTCGGCCTCGGATGCGCGTCGATCGCCTCGTTGACCTGGTCGTATCGGCGCGAGGCCAACCCCTTCACCGTGATGATGCGCCGCTTCGGCTTGGTCACCGTGGGGTCGCTGGCCCTGCTCACGCTGGCACTTGCCGCGGCCAGTGGCGTACCGGGCTTGCAGCACCGCGTCGCCGAAGTCGGCTCGGTGGTCTGGTATGTCTTTTTTGCGTCGCTGCTGCTGGTGGTGCCGTTCCTGTCGCGGTCGCGCCAGGTGCTGCGCGAATTTGCGCTGCTTGCCGGCATCAGCACCGTGGCGACGTCGCTCGACCTGCTTTTTGTGGCTCTCTTTTCGCTCGGCCAGTTTGCGTCGCTGACGTTGTCGGTTTTTTTGTCGCTCGGGGTCTATGCCGGCGCGCGCCAGTGGATCCTGAACCAGCTCACCGGCAGCAACGTGATGACGCTGGAGCGCAGCTTCGAAAAACTCTACCGCGTGGCGCGCGAGGTCGAGGCCCATCCGCAGCGGCATGCGGCGCTGCTCGCCGAGCTGCTGCGCGATCTTTTCGAACCGCTCGAGATGCTCAAGATCGAGCGCCGGCTGGCACACGCGCGCGTCGTCGGCGACGGCTCGGCGATGCTCGTGCCGGCGCCCCGCTCGGGCGCTGCCGACGTCGGCGAGGAGTTGGCCTCCAGGGCCTGGGTGCTGCGCTTTGCGCGTCGCGGCAAACGCATCTTCACCGACGACGACGCCCGGCTCGCCGACCGCGTGGCCGAACAACTGCGCCGCGCGGTGGCCTACGACCGGGCCGTTGAGCGCGGCCGCAGCGAAGAGCGCATGCGCATCGCGCAAGACCTGCACGACGATATCGGCGCCCGGCTGCTGACGCTGATGTACCAGTCGCAGACGCCGGAGATGGAGGACTACATCCGCCACACGCTGCAAGACCTGAAGACGCTGACCCGCGGCCTGGCGGCGCGTGAACATCGGCTGTCACACGCCACTGCCGAATGGAAGGCCGACATCGTGCAGCGCCTGACCGCGGCGCAGATCGAACTCGGCTGGTCGTTTTCTTTCGACCGCGACTTGGGCCTGACCGTGGTCCAGTGGTCGGCCCTGACCCGCGTGCTGCGCGAGTTGGTCACGAATGCGATCTATCACGCCCGCGCCAGCCGCGTCGAGATCAGCGCGGCCCTGCAGGGCGGCAGCCTGACGCTGACCGTGGCCGACGACGGCAGCGGCCGAGACCCCGAGAGCTGGTCGCATGGTCTCGGCCTGGGTGGCGTGCGCAAGCGTGTGAAGCTGCTCGGTGGCCAAGTGCAATGGCGCGAGAACGGCAGCCAGGGCATCGTCTGCGAAGTGCAGGTCCCGAGCTTCACCGAAGCAACCCCGGCACCCGACAGCAGCGCGACGGGCTGACGACCGGCTCCAACGACGAAGCCACGCGAAGAAGCCACGCACTCGCGTGGCTTCAGGGTCAGGGTTTGGGGTGGCTGATGGGACTCGAACCGAAGCGCCCGGGGAAAGCGGAGGTAGTCAAGGGGCCCTCTCACGTGGGAAGGACACCCCTTCGGTCCCCTGTATTCCCCGAATTCATCCCTGGATTCATCCCCAGACTCCA
>JANOKR010000637.1:0-3339 GCA_031419315.1 Betaproteobacteria bacterium | reverse complement strand
CCTGGTCAATGCCCGCGGCACGCTGGCAATGGCGCGCACGATGGACCCCAACTCGGCGACGGCGCAGTTTTTTATCAACCTCGTCGACAACAACTTTCTTGACGCCGCCAATTCGCGCGATGGCAACGGCTACGCGGTGTTTGGCAAGGTGATTGCCGGCATGGACGTCGTCGACCGCATCAAGGACAGCCCTACCGCCAGCCGCGGCGGGCACGAAAAAGTGCCCGTGACGCCGATCGTGATCCGCAAAGCCACTTTGGAGAAATGAGATGAGCAAGACGATTGAACTGCAGACCAGCGCGGGCACGATCCGCGTCGAACTCGACGATGCCAAGGCGCCGGCGAGCGTCGAGAACTTTCTAGCCTACGCGCGCGCCGGCCACTACGACGGCACCGTTTTTCACCGCGTCATCAAGGGCTTCATGGTCCAGGGTGGCGGCATGGACACCAGCATGGCGCAGAAGAGCACCCGCGCAGCGGTGAAAAATGAAGCCAACAACGGCGTGAAAAATACCAAATACACGCTGGCAATGGCGCGCACGTCCGACCCACATTCGGCGACCGCCCAGTTTTTCATCAACACCGCCGACAACGGCTTTCTCAACTTCAAGGCTGAAAACTCGCAGGGTTGGGGTTATGCGGTCTTTGGCCGTGTCGTCGCTGGCACCGAGATCGTCGACAAGATCGAAGGCGTGGCCACCGGCCGGCGCGGCATGCACGACGACGTGCCGGTCGAAGCGGTGACCATCGACCACGTGGTCGAGATCGACTGAAGGCCGTGTCCGCGGCGGTGCGCCTGGATGCGCCGGCCGCATGGCAGGCGATCGACTTCATCTCCGACCTGCATCTGGACGCCGGCACGCCACGCAGCGTCGAGGCGTTTGCCGCGCACCTGCTGCACACCGAAGCGGATGCGGTTTTCATCCTCGGCGACCTGTTCGAAGTCTGGATCGGCGACGACGCGCGCGGCGGTGAATTCGAACAACGCTGCGTCGATGTGATGCTGCTGGCCAGCCGGCAGCGCCAACTGTTTTTCATGGCCGGCAACCGCGATTTTCTCGTCGGTGCGCCGATGCTCGACGACTGCGGCGCAGTGCTACTGGCCGACCCGACGCTGCTCGCCGCCTGGGGGCAACGTGTGCTGCTCAGCCACGGCGATGCGCTGTGCCTGGACGATATCGACTACCAACGCTTCCGCGCTCAAGTACGCAGCCCCCAATGGCAGGTCGATTTTCTCGCGCTGCCGCTGCCCGAGCGGGCAGCGCAAGCCGCCGCGATGCGCGCTGCCAGCCAGGCGCGCAAACGGGGCCTGCCCGATCCGGCGCTGTGGGCCGATGTCGACACCGCGGCGGCGTTGCAGTGGCTGGCCAATGCCGATGCCGGCGATCTGGTCCACGGCCACACGCACCGGCCGGGCACGCACCACCTGGCGGCGGGCCGCACCCGCCATGTGCTGAGCGATTGGGATCTTGACGGCGACGCGCCGCGCGCCGAGGTGCTGCGGCTGACACCGGCCGGCTTCACGCGCATCCCTCCACGGGCGGCGCCGCGCGGCACGGCTTGAAGATGTCGGCGAGCCCCTGGCAAACGCTGACCCAGCTTTGGCGGCGGCGCCGTGACGACGCCGCTGCATCGCGCCGCGCGATCCCCGACGCGCTGTGGCGGCGCACGCTGAAACGCTTCCCTTTCCTGCCGCGCGGCGAGCCTGCCGGTGAGGTCGAACTGCGCCGCATGACAAGCCTGTTTCTCGACCGCAAAGAGTTCACCGGCGTGCAGGGTCTGGAGATCACCGACGACATCGCGGTGGCGATTGCCGCGCAGGCTTGCCTGCCGGTGTTGCGCCTGGGGCTGGCCCGCTACGACGGGTTTGTCGGCATCGTTGTGCATCCCGGCCCCGCGCTGGCGCGACGCCAGGCCACCGATGACGACGGCGTCGTGCACGAATACGACGAGCTGCTCGCCGGCGAAGCCGTCGAAGGCGGGCCGGTGATGCTGTCATGGCGCGACGTGCGTGCCTCGGGTGTGTCGGCGGCGATCGGCTACAACGTCGTCGTGCATGAATTTGCGCATGTGCTCGACATGGCCGATGGTGTCGCCGACGGCGTGCCGCCGCTGCCGGCGTCGATATCGCGCGGCGACTGGCAACAGACTCTGAGTGCGGAGTACGCGCGCTTTTGCGAACGCGTCGAGCGCGGTGAAGAGACCGCGCTGGACCCCTATGGCGCCGAAGCACCCGAAGAGTTTTTTGCCGTTGCCAGCGAGGGTTTTTTTGTGGCCCCGCTGCCGCTGCGCGAAGAGCACCCGCAGCTCTACACGATGCTCAAGCGCTTTTACTTGCAGGACCCGGCGGCCGCAGCCGCCGATTGACATCGCAGCGCCTGGCGCGCCGCGATCGCCGCAAGCGCCGCTACCGCGGCGTCGGCGACGACAGTGGCGTCAAACTGCCGTCGTCTCGGCCTTGGACTTGTCGCTCTTGCGCGGCGGCTGGATGTCCAGCAGCACCTCGCCCTTGGCGTCGATATCGACGGTCAGCCGGCCACCATCGACCAGGCGTCCGAAGAGCAGCTCGTCAGCCAGCGCACGCCGGATCGTGTCCTGGATCAGGCGCTGCATCGGGCGCGCACCCATCAGCGGATCGAAGCCCTTCTTGCCCAGGTGCGCACGCAGCGCATCGGTGAAAGTGACCTCGACCTTCTTCTCGGCGAGCTGGCCCTCGAGCTGAAGCAGGAACTTGTCGACAACGCGCAGGATGATGGTTTCATCGAGCGCGCGGAAGCTCACCGTGGCATCAAGCCGGTTGCGGAATTCGGGCGTGAACAGGCGCTTGATATCGGCCATCTCGTCACCTTGCTCGCGCTTGTTGGTGAAGCCGATGGTGGCCTTGTTCATCGTCTCGGCGCCGGCATTCGTGGTCATGATGATGATCACGTTTCGGAAGTCGGCCTTGCGCCCGTTGTTATCGGTCAGCGTGCCATGGTCCATCACCTGCAAGAGCACATTGAAGACATCCGGGTGCGCCTTTTCGATTTCGTCGAGCAGCAGCACGGAATGCGGCTTCTTGGTGATCGCTTCGGTGAGCAAGCCACCTTGGTCAAAACCGACATAACCTGGCGGCGCGCCGATCAGGCGGCTCACTGCATGGCGCTCCATGTACTCGCTCATGTCGAAGCGGATCAGCTCGATGCCCAGGATATAAGCGAGCTGGCGCGCGACCTCCGTCTTGCCGACGCCGGTGGGGCCGCTGAACAGGAACGAGCCGATCGGCCGATCCGGCTTGCCCAGGCCCGAACGCGCCATCTTGATGGCCGAGGCGAGCGCCTCGATCGCCGGCTCCTGGCC
>JANOKR010000636.1:0-10887 GCA_031419315.1 Betaproteobacteria bacterium | reverse complement strand
GCGGAGCAGGCGAAGGGCCATCCTGCAGGGCCCCCTGCTCGCGCGCCCGATGGGGTGACTGCGATGCAGTCGCCGCTGGTGGCGGTTGCGGCGCGTGGCACCGCTTCAGACCCTCGCGGCCCCAAGGCCTGAATGGGTGCCGCGCCGAAGGTGAGTCTGCGTGCGCCGAGGTGCCCGCGCCAGCCCTGATCCTCTTGCTCGAACTTCCTCGCGCGCGCCCCGGGGCCACAACCCACTGCCAAGATCAAGACCAGTGTCAGGGCCGTTGAGTCACAAGGGCCATGGGGCTCGTGATCGTTACTGCCAACGGCCGCTTTGCGGGTGCCAATCTTGAAATCCCAAAGTCACTGATGGGTCGACAGCGGCTGTTCACCAATCGCTTCTGAGCGATCGACCGCCAAGCCCGGGGCCTTTGCCGCCGCACCGCGTCGACGCCAGCGCAATCGCGCGCTTGGCGGTGCGCATCACCGCCCCTCAAGCCTCGCGCAACACCTGCCCCGTGCCGCCGAAGCTGTCGTTGAAGGTGAACAGCAGCGAGACGTAAAAAACGGTCGAGAAGATCAACGCTGCCGGCAGCGCGACGAGGCCGGCGATATTGGGCGTGCCGAGCACGCCGAAGAGCAGCGCGGTGACGGCGCCGAAGACGAGCACGATGCCGGTCCAGACCAGGCCGTAGACGGCAAACGCGCCGCGTGATGTCCAGACCGCGAGTGCGCTGGAAAACAGCGCCTGGCCGACACCCTGGTGGCCCCAGTGGATGAGCGCCGGCGCATGCCAGAAGACCAGCCCGAGCAGTGCCGCCAGACCGAAGCGCACGAACAGGCCCCAGGCGAATGCCGGGTCGGCCATGATCGCGTCGATCTCGGCTTGTTTGCCGCTGCCGGCCATGAGCTTTTGCAGTTGTTCGAAGGTGCCGCCGTCGACCCAGTCGCTGATGACCATGATCAGCACCGTCGCCGCGCCATACAGGGCGCACAACACGAGCAGCGATTTTCGCCGGCCCGGGTCGGCTTTCAGCGGGTTGATGAAGTGGCCGGGGTGCACCGGGCCGTTGTTCAACGCCGACTCCGTTGCGACCATGAAACCCAGCGACAGCAGCGGCAGCGAGCCCAGCATCAGCAGCGCGCCGACCAGCGGCACCAAAGCGCTGAGCAGCGCGACAAACAGGAAGGCCGCGAACATCACGCTGAAGGCCAGCGGGTAGCGGCCAAAGAGGCGAAAGCCGTCGCGGACCCACAGGGCGCCCTGCAAGGGCGGAACGGGTTTGAGGATCATCGGCATGGCGGGGGGCGGGCGGGCGCGGTCAGGGCAAGGTCAAAGCGGGATCGAAGCGAGGTCACGGCAAAACCGACGTGGACATCAGGCGCATCACAGCGGCGGCTGCCAGGGATTGTGAATCCTGTCGCGCAGCACACGCTCGAAGTGCGCCGGGTCCTTGGCCTGCAGCAGTGCGGCGCTGCGCGGCAGATGCCAGTCCCACAGGCGCGACAGCCAGAAACGCAACGCGGCGGCGCGCATCGCTGCAGGCAGCAGCAGCAGCTCGGCCGGCGTGAGCAGGCGCTGCGACTGGTAGGCGGCGAGGAAGGGCAGGGCCAGCGTGTCGATCAACGCGCCACTGCGATGGTCGATGCACCAGTCGTTGAGGCAGACCGCGATGTCGAAGAGCAGGGTGTCGGTGCCGGCGAAATAAAAATCGAAGAAGCCGCACAGCCGGTCTTCGCCGGCGGTGTCGTCGAACATCACGTTGTCGCGGAAGAGGTCGGCGTGGATCGACCCGCGTGGCAGGCCTGAGCCGGCGGCCGATTGCGCCACCGCTTGCTGGAAGTCGAGCTCGTCTGTGAGCAGCGCGCGCTGCGTTGCGGTCACATGCGGCAGCACCGCCGGCAGCGTTTGCTGCCACCACGGCAGGCCGCGCAGATGGGGCTGCTGCAGCGCAAATGTTGCGCCGGCGCGGTGCATGCGGGCGAGCATCGCGCCGACCTGCTCACAGTGCGGCGCAGTGGGTGTCAGGCGGTGGCTGCCGGGCAGCCTCGAGACCACCGCGGCGGGTTTGCCGGCGAGCGTGTGCAGCAACTCGCCGGCGGCGTCGGCCTGCGGCGCCGGCACCGGGATGCCTTGTTTCGCCAGGTGCTGCATCAGCTGCAGGTAATACGGCAGTTGCTTGGGCGTCAAGCGCTCGAACAGCGTCAGCACCCATTGGCCGCGTGTGCTGGTGGCGTAGTAGTTGGTATTTTCAATCCCCGAGCGGATGCCGCGCAGTTCGGTCAGCGGGCCCAAGCCGAGGGCCTGCACGAGGGTGTCGGCTTGCGCGAAGCTCACCTCGGTGTAGACGGCCATCGCGGCGCGGCGCGATCAGAAAGAAAAGAGACGCCAGACGCGCTCGCCGGTGCCGCGCCGGTGGCGCTGCGAAGGATCAACGGCGCCGGTGGCCGGCACGATTTCATATTCCTTTGCGCCGGCCATTTTTGGCTTGACGACGATGCGCTGGCTTTCGCCACGGGCACGGGTTTCTTCGATGCGCACCTGGTCGTCTTCTTCGATGCGGCGGTCGATGTTCGCGGCATTTGCGGCCGGGCGTGCCGGCGCTGGGGCCGCCGAGTCCGCTGCCGGTGCTGGCGCTGCAGCCAGGTTCGACGCCGCCACCAGGGCGAGCGAGGCGATCACGAAAGCCGGTGTTTTCATGGTCTTGATTCTAAATGGCGGTGTTGACCGTGGCGTTGAAACGGCTGCCCCAGCGGCGCCGCACAATGTGGCCATGAGCGAAATCGGCCCGACACCCAACAACCACACCCTGCTGCTGGTCGACGGCTCCAGCTATCTTTATCGCGCTTACCATGCGATGCCCGGCCTGCGCGGCCCGGGGGCTAAGCCGACCGGCGCGATCCACGGCATGGTGGCGATGATGAAGCGCCTGCGCGAGCAGATCCCGTCCGCCCACGCGGCCTGTGTTTTCGACGCCAAGGGGCCGACTTTCCGCGACACCTGGTATGCCGACTACAAGGCCCAGCGCGCGCCGATGCCCGACGACCTGCGGGCGCAGATCGAGCCGATCCACGAGGTCGTGCGCCTGCTCGGCTGGCCGGTGCTCGAAGTGCCGGGCATCGAAGCCGACGACGCCATCGGCACGCTGGCGCGGGTGGGCGCAGCGAGCGGGCACAAGGTGGTGGTCTCCACCGGCGACAAGGACCTGGCGCAGCTCGTGACGCCGCAGGTCACGCTGATCAATACGATGAGCGGTGAGGTCCTCGACGAGGCCGGCGTACTGGCCAAGTTTGGCGTGCCGCCGGACCGCATCATCGACTTCCTGACGCTGGTCGGCGATGTCGTCGACAACGTGCCCGGTGTCGACAAGGTCGGGCCCAAAACCGCCGCCAAATGGATCGCCGAATTTGGCTCGCTCGACGGCGTCATTGCCGCTGCGGCGTCGATCAAGGGCGCGGTGGGCGACAACCTGCGCCGCGCGCTCGAATGGCTGCCGCAGGGCCGGCGGCTGGTGACCGTCGTCACCGACTGCGACCTTGCCGAGCAGGTGGCGGGCTGGCCGGTGCTCGATGCGTTGGCGTTGCGGCCGGTTGATCGCCAGGGGCTGCTCGACTTTTATGTGCGTCACGGTTTCAAGAGCTGGCGCGCCGAGCTGGAAGGCGGTGGCGATGGGGCACCGCGTGCCGCTTCGGGCCCAAGTGCAGCGGCGACGTCTGCAACGCCAGCGACGGCAACGCCCGCGGTGCTTGCGGTGGCGGTGCTTGCGGTGCCGGCCGAGGCCGTGCCGGCAGCACCCCGAATCGACATCGCCGGCGAGTACGAAACGATCTTCAGCTGGGCGCAGTTCGATGCCTGGATGGCCAAGATCGATGCCGCGCCGCTGGTCGCGATCGACACCGAAACCGATTCGCTCGACGGCATGCGTGCGCAGATCGTCGGCATCAGTTTTGCCGTCGAGCCCGGCCGCGCGGCGTATGTGCCGCTGGCCCACAACGGCCCCGGGGCGCCCGACCAGTTGCCGCTGGCCGAGGTGCTGGCGCGATTGAAACCCTGGCTCGAAAACGAAGCTGCGGCCAAGCTCGGCCAGAACGTCAAATACGATACGCATGTGCTCGCCAACCAGGGCATCACGGTGCGCGGCTACCGGCACGACACGCTGCTGCAGAGCTACGTGCTCGAAGCGCACAAACCGCACAGCCTGGAAAGCCTGGCCGACCGCCATCTCGGCCGCAAGGGCCTGGCTTACGAAGACCTCTGCGGCAAGGGCGTGAACCAGATCCCGTTTGCGCAGGTCGATGTCGAACGTGCCAGCCGCTATTCGGGCGAAGACAGCGAGATGACGCTGCATGTGCACCAGACGCTGTGGCCGCAGATAGAGGCCGACGCCGCACTGCGCCGCGTTTACGAAACCATCGAGATGCCGGCCAGTGGTGTGCTCGGCCGCATCGAGCGCCACGGCGTTTTGATTGACGCTGCGCTGCTGGCACGGCAGAGCCACGAACTCGCCGAGCGCATGGTCTTGCTCGAGCAGGAGGCGCACACGCTGGCCGGCCAACCCTTCAATATGGGCTCGCCCAAGCAGATCGGCGAGATCCTGTTTGGCAAGCTCGGCCTGCCGGTGAAGAAAAAAACCGCCAGCGGCGCGCCGAGCACCGACGAAGAAGTCTTGCAGGAACTGGCGGCTGACTACCCGTTGCCGGCGAAGATCCTCGAACACCGCAGCCTGGCCAAATTGAAGGGCACCTACACCGACAAGCTGCCGCTGATGGTCAACCCGCAGACCGGGCGCGTGCACACCAATTACGCGCTGGCGGTGGCGGTCACCGGCAGGCTGGCGAGCAACGACCCCAACCTGCAGAACATCCCCATCCGCACCCCTGAAGGCCGGCGCGTGCGCGAGGCTTTCATCGCGCCGCCGGGGCACAAGATCGTCAGTGCCGACTATTCACAGATCGAGCTGCGCATCATGGCCCACATCAGCGGCGACCCCGGCATGACCCGCGCTTTTGCCGACGGTATCGACATCCACCGCGCGACTGCCAGTGAGGTCTTTGGTGTCCACGCCGCCGAGGTCAGCTCAGAGCAGCGGCGCTATGCCAAGACGATCAATTTCGGCCTCATCTACGGCATGGGCGCGTTTGGCCTGGCGCAATCGCTGGGCATCGAGCAAAAAGCGGCGCGTGACTATATCGACCGCTATTTCGCACGCTTCGCTGGCGTCAAGCGCTACATGGAAGAGACCAAGGCACGTGCTGCCGAGGTCGGTTTTGTCGAGACACTTTTTGGCCGCCGCATCACCCTGCCCGAGATCCGCGGCGGCAATGGCCCGCGGCGCAGCGGCGCCGAGCGGCAGGCGATCAACGCGCCGATGCAGGGCACCGCGGCCGACCTCATCAAGCTGGCGATGATCGCGGTGCAGCGGGCACTCGACACCCAGGCCAAGGCGACGCTGATGATCATGCAGGTGCACGACGAGCTCGTTTTCGAGGTGCCCGACGCGGAGGTCGAATGGGTGCGCAGCGAGGTGCCGCGCCTGATGGCCGGCGTCGCTCAATTGAGCGTGCCGCTGCTCGCCGAGGTCGGTGTCGGCAACAACTGGGACGAGGCGCATTGACGCCCTTCAGCGCTGCCATGTCCGCCGTCACGGAACTGTCGCACAAGCTTCATAAACTGTGGCGGTGAATCAAAACCCCAACGTCGGCGAGCTGCCCGGCCCGGCCCTGCTCGACCGCGAGCGCGCGATCCTCGAATTCAACCGGCGCGTGCTGGCCCAGGCCCGCCGCGCCGACGTGCCGCTGCTGGAGCGTTTGCGTTACGTGACCATCGTGTCGTCGAACCTCGACGAGTTTTTCGAGGTCCGGGTGGCCGACACCATCGAGGCCGCGCGCCGGCCCGGCACCGGTGTCAGTGACGCCGATGTTGCGGCGCTCGCGGGTGCGGCGCACCGCCTCATCAACGAGCAGTACACCCTGTTCAACGACGAGGTCATGCCCGCGCTGCAGCGTGAAGGCATCGTCGTCATCAACCATGCCGAGCGCAACCCGGCGCAGCGCAAGTGGGTGCAGCGTTTTTTCGAAACCCAGGTGCGGCCCTTGTTGGTGCCGGTGAGCCTGGACCCGTCACACCCGTTCCCGATGGTCGCCAACAAGTCGCTGAACTTCATCGTCCGGCTGGCGGGGCGCGATGCTTTTGGCCGCGAAAATCCGACCGCCATCGTCAAGGTGCCGCGGGTGCTGCCGCGGGTCATCCGGCTGCCCGATTCGCTGTGCCGTGGCCGCCAGGGTTTTGTGCTCCTGACGAGTGTCATTCGCGCCCATCTCGGCGAGCTTTTTTCGGGCCGCACGGTGGCCTCGTTTTCGCAGTTCCGCGTGACCCGCGACTCCGACCTCGAAGTTGATGACGACGATGTCACCAACCTGCGCCAGGCGCTGCGCGCGGGCCTGACCACGCGCCACTTCGGGCAGGCAATCCGGCTCGAGGTGGTGAGCACCTGCCCACCCGAGCTGTACCAGTTTTTGCTCGAGCAGTTTGCGCTGCCCGAGGTGGCGATGTACCGCGTCAATGGCCCGGTGAACCTGGTGCGCCTGAATCAGCTCATCGACCAGGCGCACGCCGATCACCTGCGTTTTGCGCCTTTCGAGCCGCGCTGGCCGCGGCGTCAGTTGCCGCCGGGGCGGCCCATCTTCAGCCGCCTGCATGCCGGCGATGTGTTGCTGCACCACCCTTTCGAGAGCTTCGAGCCGGTCGTCGAATTCCTGCGCGAAGCGGTGCACGACCCCGAAGTGCTGGCGATCAAACAAACCATCTACCGCACCGGCAGCGAGTCGGTGCTGATGGACCTGCTGATCGAAGCCGCGCGGCGCGGCAAGGAGGTCATGGTCGTGGTCGAGCTGAAAGCGCGCTTCGACGAAGAGGCGAATATCAACTGGGCCGAGCGGCTGGAGGAGGTGGGGGCGCAGGTCGTCTACGGCATCGTCGGCCTGAAGACCCATGCCAAGCTGCTGCTCGTGCCGCGGCGCGCGCGCGGCCGGCTGCGCCGCTATGCACACCTGTCGACCGGCAACTACAACCCGCGCACGGCGAGGCTGTACACCGATATGGGCTGCCTGACCGCCGACCCGGCCATCACCGCCGACGCCGACGCGGTGTTCCAGCAGCTCGCCAGCCAGGCCAAGGTGCGCGCGCCGCAGTACCTGGTGACGGCGCCGTTTTTGCTGCACCGCCGGCTGATGCGCCACCTGCGCCAGGTCGCCGATGCCGCGCGTGATGGCCGGCCGGCGCGCATCGTGGTCAAGGTCAATGCGCTCACCGACCCGGCGCTGATCGGCGGCCTCATCGACGCCAGCCGCGCTGGCGCTTCGATCGACCTCATCGTGCGCGGCGCCTGCATGTTGCCACCCGGCCTGGCCGGGGTCAGTGACAACATCCGGGTGCGTTCGGTGATCGGCCGCTTCCTCGAACATTCGCGGGTTTTTTATTTCCGCTGGGGCGACAGCGACAACGACGAAGTGCTGTATTTGAGCAGCGCCGACTGGATGAGCCGCAACATGTTCCGCCGGATCGAAGTCGCCTGGCCGGTGCGTGATGCGGCGACGCGCCAGCGCGTCATCGACGAAACACTGGTGCCTTACCTGCTCGACGAGATCGATGCCTGGACGCTGGACAGCGTTGGCAACTACCGGCGGGTCAGCGAGACCGGCGTCAGCGCGCAGCGTGCGCTGGCCCAGCGTTACGGCTGAAGTCCGCGGCGATGGACCTGATCCTGTGGCGCCATGCCGAGGCCTTCGAGCCGGGGCAGGGGCAGGACGACCTGGACCGGCCGCTGACGCCCAAGGGCGAGCGCCAGGCGCAACGCATGGCGCAATGGTTGACACGTCAGTTGCCGGCCAGCGCGCGGGTGCTGGTCAGCCCCGCCAAGCGCACCCAGCAGACCGCCGCGGCGCTGGACCGCAAATTCAAGACCGCACCCGAACTGTCCCCTGGCGGCACGGTCGAAGCGCTGCTCGCGGTGGCGCGCTGGCCTGACCAACGCGAGCCGGTGCTGGTGATCGGCCACCAGCCGACGCTGGGCCTGACCGCGGCCTACCTGTTGTCTGGCCAGGCGCAGGCCTGGCCCTTGCGCAAGGGTGCGCTGGTCTGGTTGCGCTTGCGCCGGCGTGCCGAAGACGATCAGGTGCTGTTGCACGCCGCGTTGGCCCCGGAGTCGCTCTAGACGCGGTCGTCGCGGCTGTCGCGTCAACCCCGAATTGGGTCGTTCGAAGGGTCTGCTCCGGGCTTGGGCGCTGCCTGAGCCTGCGCATAATGCTGCGCGATGCGCTGCGCATGTGGTCGCAGCCCCGAACACGAGGCCCAACAGCCAGCCGGCCGATGCCCACTGAAAAAACCATCGAGCACGAGACACGGCAGGAACTGCTGCGCATTGCATTGGGCAATGCCGCGCGCAGCGTCGGCCTGCAGTTGGTGGCAATCGGATTTGTGGTTTATGTCGGCCTTGCCGCCGGGGTGACCGCCGCTGCCTGGGGCACTGCGGTGCTGGGCGTGGCGGCGGGTGTGTGGCGCTGGGTCGCCGCCAAACGCATGCTCGCGATGCCCGAGCTGCGCGACGTCGATCTGCGTGCCGGCGCGCACATGCTCGAACTCAATGCCGGCCTGGCCGGCCTGGCCTGGGTCGTGAGCACGGTCGGTGTTTATCCGGCGCTGCAGGGCACGGTGGCCACGACCTATGTCGCCATCATCTGCGGCTCGATCGCCGTCGGCGCGTTTTTCATGGGCCTGGTGGGCCGCGCGTTTGGCATTCTGGCAGCGATGCAGCTCGGTGCGGTGGCGGCGGTGAGCCTGCTGGGGTCGACCACCGGCTCGGTGCCGCTGGCGGTGCTGCTGGTGATCTTTGGCCTCACCGCTTATCGCGCGGCGATGGAGTTCCGCCAGTACACCGAGCGCTCGATCCGCCACCGGCTCGAGGCTGACGATGCAAACAACGCGCTCAAACTGGCGCTCGAGGCCGCCGAGGCGGCGAACATCGCCAAGTCGCAATTTCTGGCCACGATGAGCCACGAGATCCGCACACCGATGAACGGCGTGCTCGGTGCGCTCGACCTGCTGCGCCGCTCGCGCCTGGATGCGCAGCAGCGCCGCCTGGTGCGCACCGCGGCGTCGTCGGGCGAAACCTTGATGGCGATTCTCAACGACGTGCTCGACCACTCCAAGATCGAAGCCGGCAAGCTCACCCTGTCACTGGCGCCGATGTCGCTGCACAGTGTTGCGGCGTCGGTGGCGGCGCTGTTCCGCAGCAACGCCGAGGCCAAGGGCCTGCTGCTCAGTCTGGACATCGAGCCAGAAACGGTGGACTGGGTCTTGTGTGATTCGCAGCGCCTGAAGCAGGTCCTGCTCAACCTGGTTGGCAATGCGATCAAGTTCACCGAACGTGGCAGCATCACGCTCAGTCTGCGGCCAGCCGCCGCGCGCGAAGGTCACGAGGGCGTGGCAATCGAGGTCCGCGATACGGGCATCGGCATGCCACCCGAAGAGCTGCAGCAGGTTTTCGAGCCCTTCCACCAGGTGCAGGGCGCCAAGGTCCGCCGGCGTGGTGGCACCGGCCTGGGACTGGCGATCAGCCAGCGCATCATCACACGATGGGTTCGATGATCGATGTGCAAAGCGCCGCCGGCGAGGGCTCGCGATTCCGCTTCGTGATCGAGGTCGAACCCGACCTGTCGGCCGAGCCGCATGTGATGGAAGACTCGATGCACGGCACGCTGGACGAGCAACCGGTGCTGTCGGGCACGGTGCTGGTCGTCGAGGACAACGATGTCAACCGCATGATCGCCTGCGAAATGCTGCGCTCGATGGGCGTGCAGGTGGTCGAGGCGGTGAACGGCGTGGAGTCGCTTTCAGAGCTCGAGCGGCATGCCGTCGATCTGGTATTGATGGACGTCCAGATGCCGATCATGGACGGTTACGCGGCGACGCAGAAGATCCGCGAGCGCGAGGCCCAGCTCGGCCTGGCCAGGCTGCCGATCATCGCGCTGACCGCGAATGCCTTTGATGAAGATGCGGCCTACGCGCTGGCGGTGGGCATGGACGCCCATCTGGCCAAGCCCTATTCGCACTCACAGCTGCGCGGGATGTTGATCACCTGGCTGTAGCCGGGTTGCCGCACGCGCTTGAGTGCCGGCAGCGCTGCGGCCGGCGGGCCGGCTGCTTGGCCACGATTGCCGGTGCTACTGCACAACCGCGCTGGCGGCGACTGCGGCAGCCGCCAGCGCCGGGCTGATGGCTGGCGGCACCAGCGGCCCCACCCCTACCGGCATCGCCGCGGCTTGCAGCGCCGCCGCGGATCTGGCCAGCCGGTCCTGGATCAAACGCTCCAGGCGCCAGGCTTCTTCGAGCTCCATGCGCTTGAGTTCCTCGACCGCGCCGTCTTCGCCGCCACCGGCCTTGCGCGCCTGGGCACGCGCCAGCCGCTCCATCAGGCGCAGGTCGCGGTCGGTGAGGGTCATCGCCGATTCGGCCCAGCGGTCGACGATGCCGGTCAGGGATTCATAAGTGATCGGCGCCGCAAAGCGTTGTGCGTTCAGTGCTGCCAGCGTGCCACGCAGGCGCGGCTCGACCGAGCGCAGTGATTGTTCGAGCGCGGCCTCGCCGTCGCCGTCGTTGACGACGAGGTCGACCAGACCCCGCTGGTGCAACTCTTCGGCGGTGTACAGGCGCCCCGACAGCACCATGTCGTTGGCCACCGCAAAGCCGGCCTTGCGGATGGTGAAGTTCCAGCCGCCCATGCCCGGGAAGAGGTTGAACAGCACCTCGGGGAAGCCGGCCTGCACGCTGCGCTCGAAGATGACGCGGTGAAAGGGCAGCACCGACTCCAGGCCGCCGCCGAGCGCATCGCCCTGCACCAGCGCGGTG
>JANOKR010000635.1:0-10329 GCA_031419315.1 Betaproteobacteria bacterium | reverse complement strand
CCATCAGTACGTCTTCGATCGCGCCGGGGTCGATGCCGGCACGTTCGACTGCGGCCTTCACCGCGAAGCCGCCGAGCGTGGCGCCGTGGGCCATGTTGAAAGCACCTTTCCAGCTCTTGGCCAGGGGGGTGCGGGCGGTGGAAACGATCAGGGCCTGGGTCATCTCAAACTCTCCTGGGGAAATCGGAAGCGAATCTAAAGCGAATCGAAAGTCAATTGAAAGTGAATCGAAAGCAAATCGACGGTGAGCCGAGTCAGCCGCTGCGACTACTTGGTTGGCGGCGGCACTGCCGCTGCCGAGTTCAGCAACAGCTGGTGATAGAAGCGCACCAGCTCGACAAGGTTGGTGCTGGCGATGCGTTCATTGTTGCCGTGGAAACGGGCCAAGTCTTCGGGCTTGGCGCGCACCGGTGAAAACTTGTAGATATGGTCGGCAATGCCCTCGAAGTGGATCGAGTCGGTGCCGCCGATCATCAGCCCGGGGGCGACCACGGTGCCCGGGAACAACTCGCGCACGGTGCGCTCGATCAAGCGGTAAGAGTTGCTCGAAGTCGGCGCCACTTTCGACGGCTCGGTCGCACCCGGCAGTGCAAAGACCTCGAAGCGGTCATTGTTGACGGTCTGCTTGACATGCGCCAGCACCGACTCGCGGGTGTCGCCTGGCAGCAGCCGAAAGTTGACCGTCGCCTCGGCGCTACCCGGCAGCACATTTTCTTTGTTACCGGCGTTGACGATCGTCAGCGCAGTCGTGGTCCGCAGCATCGCGTGGGTGCTGGCGCCGGCCTCCAACTGCTTTTGCACCAGCGGGCCAAAGAGCCAGAGATTGGACATCGCGACGCGCGGCAGGCCGCTCATCTCCGGCGCCACCGCTTCGAACATTTCGCGCGCGACGCCGCGGATGCCGGCGGGCAGCTGTTCATCGTCCACCCGCTTCAGCGCGGCGCTCATCATGGCGATCGCGCTCGTGCCCTTGGGCGGTGGCATCGACGAATGTCCGGGTGTCGCCGGTACCCGCAGCACCACTGACATGAATCCTTTTTCGGCGATGCCGATGATCGCCGCCGGTGCCTTGAGGCCGGGCAGCACACCTTCCGTGATCAACAGGCCCTCGTCGATCACAAAATCGACCTTGACCTTGCGCTCCGCAAGCAGCCCGGCAATGGCCTTGGCACCGCGGTGCCCGCCGACTTCTTCATCGGCGCCAAAGGCCAGGTACACGGTGCGCGGCGGTTTGAATCCTGCCGTGAGCAAGGTCTCGATCGCTTCGAGCTGCGCGATCAGATTGGCCTTGTCGTCCCAGGCGCCGCGGCCCCAGACATAACCGTCTTTCACGGTGCCGGCGAAGGGGTCGACGAGCCAGTCCTTTTCAGTCCCGGGGGCGATCGGCACGACATCCTGGTGCGCCATCAGCACGATCGCCGGCGCCTTCGCTGGCCCATTCGCATCGAGACCTTCCCAGCTGTAGAGCAGGCTCAAGCCCCCGACCACTTCGCGCTTCAGCGCCGCGTGCAACTTCGGGTAACGCTGCTCGATCCAGGCGTGCAGCGTCTTGAACTGGTCGGCGCTGAGATTGGCGTCGTCGCGCGACGAAATCGTGCGCGCGCGGATCGCGCCGGCGAGTGACTCCGATACCCGCACGCTGTCGACGGCCAGCACCGCCGCCGGCGGCACGTCCACCTGGCGCGACGGCGTCAGCAGCAGGGTCTTGACCGCCACCGCACTGACCAGCAACAAGGCCATGGCAAGGATGCCGATGAGTATTCGTTTGAGCATCGCGGGCTTTCGTGAGCGCGTTCGTGAGCGTTCGCTGGCGCGGGTCGTCAATCGATCGCGTGCGCTTCAGGTGACTCGATGTCAGGTGAACGTCTTGCCTTCAGCCACCAGTTTTTGCAGCAGCGGCGCCGGCTGCCAGAAACTCGCGTCGTCAAGCGGATTCTGCGCAAAGCGCTTCATCGACTGCACGACATTGAACAGGCCTTGCGAGTCGGCGTAACACATCGGCCCACCGCGGTGCAGCGGGAAGCCATAGCCGGTGAGGTAAACCATGTCGATATCGCTGGCCTTGCTGGCGATACCTTCTTCGAGGATCTTTGCACCTTCGTTGACCAAGGAGTACACCAGCCGCTGCACGATTTCTTCGTCACCAATCTTGCGCGCGGTGACGCCCTGGGCAGTGCGGTGGTCGGCGATCATTTGCTCGACCAACGCGCTCGGGATCGCGTCACGCTTGCCGGCTTGGTAGTCGTACCAGCCGGCGCCCGTTTTTTGGCCGTAGCGGCCAAGTTCACACAGCAGGTCTGCGGTCTTGCTGTAGCGCAGGGTTTCGCGTTCGACCGCGCGCCGCTTGCGGATCGCCCAACCGATATCGTTGCCGGCGAGATCGCCCATCCGGAACGGGCCCATCGCAAAGCCGAAGCGCTCAACCGCTTTGTCGACCTGGCTCGGCGTGCAGCCTTCTTCGAGCAAAAAACCGGCCTGGCGCGAGTACTGCTCGATCATTCGGTTGCCGATGAAGCCGTCGCACACGCCCGACACCACCGCCGTCTTGCGGATCTTCTTGGCCACGCCCATCACGGTGGCGAGCACATCTTTGGCAGTCTTTTCGCCACGCACGACCTCAAGCAGCTTCATCACGTTGGCCGGGCTGAAGAAGTGCATACCGACGACGTCCTGCGGGCGCTTCGTGAACGCGGCGATTTTGTTGACGTCCAGCGTTGACGTGTTGGACGCCAGGATTGCGCCGGGTTTCATCACCGCGTCCAGCGTGTTGAAGACTTTTTCCTTGACGCCCATTTCTTCGAAAACCGCTTCGATGACGAGGTCGGCATCCTTCAGGTCGGCGTAGTCGAGCGTCGTCGACAACAAGGCCATGCGGGCTTCGTACTTGTCGGCCTTGAGCTTGCCGCGCTTGACCTGCGACTCGTAGTTCTTGCGGATCGTGGCGACACCGCGGTCGAGTGCATCCTGCTTCATCTCAAGCATCTGCACGGGCACCCCGGCGTTGAGAAAATTCATGCTGATGCCGCCGCCCATCGTGCCGGCGCCGATGACAGCGACCTTGTTGATCGCACGCACCGGCGTGCCTTCGGGCACGTCGGGGATCTTCGATGCCGCACGTTCGCCAAAGAAGGCATGCCGCAGCGCTTTGCATTCCGGCGTGCTCATCAGCGAGATGAAGGCTTCGCGTTCGTAGAGCATGCCGTCGTCGAACTTCAACTTCAACGACTGTTCGACACAATCGAGACAGCGTGCCGGCGCGGGAAAGTTTTTCGCCATCGCCTTGACGGTATTGCGCGCGAACTGAAAATACGCATCCGGGTTCGGGTGGCTGACCTTCATGTCACGTACCAGCTTCAGCGGCCGCAAGTCAGCGACCTCAAGCGCATACGCCAGCGCGCCTTCGAGCAGATCGCCGGCGATGATGCGGTCGAAGAGTTGCTGGCCCGGCTGCGCGGCGAGCAGTTCGCTTTTCACCGGCTCGCCGCTGACGATCATATTCAGCGCGGTCTCCACGCCCAATGCACGCGGCAGACGCTGCGTGCCGCCGGCACCCGGCACGAGGCCGATCTTGACTTCGGGCAGCGCGACCAGCGTGCCGGCGGCGGCGACGCGGTAGTGGCAGCCCAGCGCCAGCTCGAGCCCGCCGCCCATGCACACGCTGTGAATCGCCGCGATCACCGGCTTGGCCGAGGTCTCGAGCAGCTTGATCAGGGACAGCAGGTTTGGCTCGGCGATCGCTTTTGGCGACCCGAACTCCTTGATATCCGCACCACCTGAAAAGGCCTTGCCCGCGCCGGTGAGCACGATGGCCTTCACGTCCTTGTCGGCGAGTGCCTGCTCGATGCCATCGGCGATGCCGCGCCGCGTCTCGAAGCCCAGCCCGTTGACCGGTGGGTTGTCCAGCGTGACCACGGCCACCGCACCTCGAACCTCGTATCTCGCGCTCATCGCGTTTCTCCTTGGCGTACTTCAACAGCAAAATCGACAGCGAATGCCGACCGTGAGTGGCGACGGTAAACGTCAACCAATAGAACGATCGTTCGATTCTAGGTTGGCCGCGACGCCGCCCTTGTCGTGGACGTGACAGGTCCGGATCCTGCAAGGCGGCGCGTTGCGCACAGCCGGATGCTAGACCTCCAGCCACTCCTTGCGGATTTCGCCATTCGCACGCAGCTCGGTCGGCGTGCCTTCGAAGACGATCTGGCCGTGGCCCATCACGAGGCAGCGGTCGGCAACCTCGAGCGCGATCGTCAGCTTCTGCTCGACGAGCAGCACCCCGATGCCGCGGGTTTTGAGTTCGCGCAGGTACTGGCCGACGAGCTCGACGATCTTCGGCGCCAGACCTTCGGTCGGCTCGTCGATCATGATCAGCTCGGGGTCGCCCATCAATGTGCGGCACAGGGTCAACATCTGCTGCTCGCCGCCCGAAAGCACACCCGCTTCGGTGTGTTGTCGCTCTTTGAGGCGCGGGAACAGGCCGTACATGTCGTCAAGCGACCAGCGGCCGTTTTTGTTGGCCACCTTCTGGCCAAGCAGCAGGTTCTGCTGCACCGTCAGCGTCGGAAAGATTTCGCGGTTTTCGGGCACGGAGCCGATGCCGGTATGGGCGATCTCGAAAGCCTTGCGGCCAAGGATTTCCTGGCCATGCCACTGCACCGAGCCGGTGCCGTGCACCAGGCCCATGATCGTCTTCACGGTCGTCGACCGGCCCGAGCCGTTGCGCCCGAGCAGGGCCACGATCTCGCCGGCCGCGACATCGAGATGCACCCCATGCAGGATATGGCTCTTGCCGTAATAGGCGTTGACGTCCTTGAGGCTCAGGGTCATGTCAGTGCCGCCCGGCCGCCCGAAGGCACAGACGCCCCCTTGGGGGGGTGAGCCCGCACCGAGCGAGCGCCTGCGCGCTCGTGAGTGGCTGGCGAACGCCCTGCGGCTTGCAAGCCGCAGGGCAGCGAACGAAGTGAGCGTGGGGGTCCATATCAATGCCCCGCCTCGGCGGCCTGCGCATCGGCCAGCACCGAGCCGAGATACGCCTCCTGCACACGCGGGTTGGCGCGCACCGCCTCGGGCACGTCGAAGGCGATGACCTCGCCGTAGACCAGAACGGCAATCTTGTCGGCAAGGCCGAAGACCACACCCATATCGTGTTCGACGGTGAGTAGCGTCTTGCCCGCGGTGACATCGCGGATGAGGTTCACGAAGCGCGCGGTTTCACTTTTGCTCATGCCCGCGGTGGGCTCGTCGAGCAGGATCACGTCGGCGCCACCCGCGATGGTGATGCCGATCTCGAGCGCGCGCTGTTCGGCATACGCCAGGTTCATCGCGAGCACGTCGCGGCGCTTGTCGAGTTTGATCATCTTCAACACTTCTTCGGCACGCGCATTGGCGTCGTGTGCTTCGCTGAGAAAACGCCAGAAAGTGTATTTGTAGCCCAGGCTCCAGAGCACTGCGCAGCGGATATTCTCGAACGCAGAAAGCCGCACAAACAGGTTGCTGACCTGGAAGCTGCGCGCCAGCCCCATGCGGTTGATCTGGTACGGCGTCTTGCCGGCAATGCTCTGCCCGTTGACGAGAATCTGCCCCGACGTGGCGCCAAATCGGCCGCTGATGAGGTTGAACAGTGTGCTCTTGCCGGCACCGTTGGGGCCGATGATGGCCACCCGCTCGCCGGGCTCCACCCGCAGCGTCGCACCTCGGATGATTTCGGTCTTGCCGAAACTCTTGTGCAGATCCAGCAGTTCGACGGCGGCAGTGGTTGTGGCAGGCGCGCTCATTCGGCTTCCCGGCGCTTGATTTCGCGTTCGATGAACTGCTGGATGTCAGACCATCGGCGGGCGAATCGGCGGCGCGCAAACTCGAACGCTGTCACACCGAGGACCATCACGACAACGGCGCCGACCCAGTGCGGCACCGCTTTTGTGTCCAGCATGCCGCCAAGGAATTTGATCGTCGAGCCCAGTGCGGCATCGAGCTGGACGTGATAGACCATCTCGATGATCGCCGCGCTGCCGGCCAGGGCTACGAGGCCGGTCACCGCCAGCGCGAGATAGCCGCGCCACAGCTCGCTTAAGCGGCCAAAGGCGGCCACGCGCAGGTTCATCATGATCAGGCTCGAGATGCCACCGGGCGCGAACATGACCATGATCAGGAAGACCAGGCCGAGGTAGATCTGCCAGGCCTTTGTGATCTCTGAAAACAGCACCAGCGCCAGCACCAGCAACACGCCGCCGATGATCGGGCCGAAGAAAAAGACTGCGCCGCCCAGAAAAGTAAAGAGCAAGAAGCCGCCCGAACGGATGCCGCTCAGCGCTTCGGCGGTGACACTCTCAAAATTGATCGCCGACAGGCCGCCGCCGATGCCGGCAAAAAACCCGGCAATCATGAACGCGAGGTAGCGCACGATCTGGGTGTTGTAGCCGACAAACTCGACCCGCTCCGGGTTGTCGCGCACCGCATTCAGCATCCGCCCGAGCGGCGTCATCGTCAGCGCGTAGAGCGCTGCCGTACAGATGAAACAGTAGATGGCGATCAGGTAATAGACCTGCAAGCCGGGCCCGAAGGTGATGCCAAAAACGGGCTCGCCGATGACGCGGTTGGTGCTGATGCCGGCCTCGCCGCCGAAGAAGCCCGGGAACATCAGCGACATCGAAAAGACCAGCTCGCCGACGCCCAGCGTGATCATCGCAAACGGTGTGGCGGCTTTTTTGGTCGTGACGTATCCGAGCAAGGCCGCGAAAAAGAGACCCGCCAAGCCGCCGACCAGCGGCATCAACGACACCGGAATTGGCAGCGAGCCTTTGGTCGCCATATTCATCGCATGCACGACAAAAAACGATCCCAGCCCGGAATACACCGCGTGGCCAAAACTGAGCATGCCACCCTGCCCGAGCAGCAGGTTGTAGCTCAGGCAGATGATGATCAGGTAGCCCATCTGCGACAGCATCGTCAGCGCCAGGCTGCTCGTAAAGAGCAGCGGCGCGACGATGAGCAGCAGCGCAAAACCGCCCCAGACGACCACCCGCCCGAGGTTGAAAAACTTCGGCGCTGGTGCTGCGACGGCTTGAGAGGCGCCCACGGCGTCAGCCCTCACGTGTGCCCATCAGTCCGCGCGGGCGGAAGATGAGCATCAACACGAGAAAGAGATAGGGCAGGATCGGCGCGACTTGCGACAGCTTCAGGCTCAGCACCGAATAGCCAAAACTCTGCGGCGACAACTGCAGGCCGATGGCGGCCAGGCCGCTGACCAGAGACTGGTCGACCGCCACCGCAAAAGTCTGGATCACACCAATCGCCAGCGACGCGACAAAGGCCCCGCCGAGCGAACCCATGCCGCCGATGACCACCACGACAAAAATGATCGGCCCGACCGCCTGCGCCATGCCGGGTTCGGTGGCGTAGGCATTGCCGCCAATGACGCCAGCCAGACCAGCCAGCGCGGTGCCACCGCCAAAGACCATCATCAACACGCGTGGCACGTTGTGGCCCAGCGACTCGACCATCTCGGGGTGGGTCAGCGCCGCGGTGATGACCATGCCGATGCGGGTGCGCGACAGCAGCAACCACAGCGACACCAGCATCACCAGCGCGACGGCCATCATGAAAGCGCGATAGGCAGGAAACTGGGTATCGAAGAGGGTGAACAGCGGGACGTCGAGTTCGGCCGGCACGCGGTATTCGACTGCCGCGCGGCCCCAGATCAACTGCACGATCTCAACCGCCAGGAACGACAAGCCGAAGGTGATGAGCAACTCGGCGACATGGCCGAACTTGTGGACCCGGCGCAGGCAGTACCGCTCGAACGCGGCACCGGCAACAAAGGCGACCGCCGGCGCGACGATGAGCGCAGCCCAGAAGCTGATGTATTTTGTCGTCGAATAGGCGACGAAGGCGCCGAGCATGTAGAAGCTGGCGTGGGCGAAATTCAGCACGCCCATCATGCTGAAGATCAAGGTCAACCCGGAACTGAGCATGAACAGCAGCAAGCCGTAGCTCAGGCCGTTCAGCAGCGAGAAGACAAACAGTTCCATCGAAAGAAGGGCTACCCGAAAAAAGGGCCGCGATCTTTGGGCGCGGCCCTTGTTGTCAGCGCGTCAGTCAGCGCGTGGAACTGATCAACCGCCGCTGGGTCGTTTCATCTGGCACGAAGTGGGTGTGCTCGACACGTACGGCTCGAACGTGCGCTCCACCGCCCAGGTCATGCCAGTGCCTTCGACGTCGTAGCTGTTCTTCGCATCCTTTTTGCGCCAGGTGCCCAGGTACAGCGTCTGCTGCAACTGGTGGTCGGATTTGCGCATCGTGATCTCGCCGTTGTAGCTGGATACGGTCAGCCCTTCCATCGCCAGCGCCACCTTGACCGGGTCGGTGGACTTGGCCTTGGCCATCGCCGCCGGCAGCAGCTTGAACAGGTGGTAGATCGTGCTCGTGGAATAGTCTTCCTTGAACTTGGTGCGGAATTCTTCGAGCACCTTGGCATGGTCACCGCCGATATTCGGCGCCGAGCCGTAGACAAACTTGACTTTGCCTTCCATCGCGTTGCCGATCACGGTAGGCGTGCCCGCAGCGCCAGCGTAGTAGGTGTAGAAACTGGCCTGCAGGCCGGCGTCCTTGGCCGCCTTGACGAGCAGCGACATGTCGTTGCCCCAGTTGCCGGTGATCACGGTGTCGGCGCCGGCGGCCTTCATCTTGGCGACGTAGGGGGCGAAGTCCTTGACCTGGCCGATCGGGTGCAGGTCGTCGCCGACGATCTTGACGTCGGGGCGCTTGCGGGCCAGGTTTTCCTTGGCAAACGCCGCCACCTGATGGCCGTGGGCGTAGTTCTGGTTGATCAGGTAGACGTTTTTGACCGACTTGTCGTCTTTCATGTAGGTGGTCATCGCCTCCATCTTCATGCTCGTATCGGCGTCCATGCGAAAGTGCCAGAAGCTGCACTTGCTGTTCGTCAAGTCCGGGTCGACGGCGGCGTAGTTCAGGAAGACGACTTCCTTGCCGGGGTTGCGGTCGTTGTGTTTGCCGATCGCGTCAACCAGGGCCCCGGCGATCGCCGAGCTGTTGCCCTGCGCGATGTAGCGGATGCCCTGGTCGAGGGCCGCCTTGAGCACGTTCAGGCTCTCTTGCGGCGAGCCCTTGCTGTCGAAAGGCACGATCTCGAACTTGACCCCGGCAGCATTGTTGGCCTCGCGCGCCGAGACATGCTGGAAGGTGCGGATCATGTTGTTGCCGATATTGGCAAACGGGCCCGACATGCCGTCGATCCAGGCGATCTTGACGGTCTCACCTTTTTGCGCAAAGGCCGCACCGGCGGTCATGCCGAGCGCGACAACGAGTGTCTTGCCGATCGAATTGAGCTTGAATTTCATGGGGAACTCCTAGGTTCGACTGAATATCGCCAACCGGTGACGTTAACTCCTCGAAGCCCCGTCGGGCTTCAGGGATTGCCCCCGGCCCGCTTGTCGCCGGGTGGACAGCGGCGGTCACGGCAACCAGGCCACGAGCTCGGGCCGCCCTCAGCCCGGCAGTTGGTGGCCCTTGAACTGCTCGCGCAGCTTGATCTTCTGCATCTTGCCGGTCGCCCCGAGCGGGATCACATCGACAAAAACGACATCGTCGGGCACCTGCCATTTGGCGACCTTGCCTTCGTAGAAGTCGAGCATCTCTTTGCGTGTCAGCGTGGCGCCCGGCTTTTTCACGACCACCAGCAGGGGCCGCTCGTCCCACTTCGGGTGTGGCAGCGCGATGCACGCGGCCATCGCCACTGCCGGGTGGGCCACGGCGACATTCTCGATATCGATCGAACTGATCCATTCGCCGCCGGACTTGATGACGTCCTTGCTGCGGTCGGTGATCTGCAAAAAGCCGTCGCTGTCGATGGTGGCGACATCGCCGGTCGGGAACCAACCACCGATTAACGGGTCACCGCCCTCGCCCTTGAAGTAGCCGGAGATGATCCACGGCCCTTTGACATGCAGGTCGCCGCTGGACTGGCCGTCCCAGGGCAGCTCTTCGCCGTCGGGCCCGACGATGCGCATCTCGACGCCAAACACCGCGCGGCCCTGCTTGGCCATCACCGCGAGCTGCGCGTCGGCATCCAGTGCAAGCTGCCCGAGCTTGAGGTTGCATACGGTGCCGATCGGCGACATTTCGGTCATGCCCCAGGCATGCAGCACGGTGACGCCGTAGTCGTCACGAAAGGTCTTGATCATCGCCGGCGGGCAGGCCGAGCCGCCGATCGCAGTGCGCCGCATGTGGGTGAACTTCAGGTCGTTCTGCCGCACATGGTTGAGCAGCATCAGCCAGACCGTGGGCACGCCGGCGGCCATCGTCACCTTTTCG
>JANOKR010000634.1:0-12019 GCA_031419315.1 Betaproteobacteria bacterium | reverse complement strand
CGCCGCAGCGGCCGGCCGCAGGGCCCGTGCAGCGACCCGCCGCACCGCTACAGCCACCGCGGCCGCCGCGGCCTGCGGCGCGCCCGGCGCCGCTGGCGATCGCCGGCCGCGGATCGCTGTCAACCACGCCACCGGCTGCCGCGCCGGCCGGTGTGCGCCTGTCGAAAATCCTCTCCGACCGCGGCCTGGCCTCGCGCCGCGAGGCCGACGACTGGATCGACGCTGGCTGGGTGCTGGTCGACGGCAAACCCGCCGTGCTCGGCCTGCGCGTGCGGGGCGACGAGCGCATCGATATCGACCCCGCAGCGCGCCAGCAGCAGCTGACCCGGGTCACGATCCTGCTCAACAAGCCGATCGGTTATGTCAGCGCCCAGCCCGAAGACGGCCACGAACCCGCAGTGGTGCTGGTCAAGCCAGAAAACCGCTGGCCCGAAGACCGCGGCCTGGCCTGGCACCCGGCGCATGGGCGCGGCCTGGCGCCAGCTGGCCGGCTGGATATCGACTCCACCGGGCTGCTGGTGTTCACCCAGGACGGCCGTGTCGCGCGCCACCTGATCGGCGAGGACTCCAACGTCGAGAAGGAGTACCTCGTTCGTGTCGAGCCGATGAACGCCGACAAACCCGGCAGCATGGCCGATAACGTTTCACTCAAGCGGCTGATGTTCGGCCTGGAGCTCGACGGCGTGCAGCTCAAACCGGCCAAGGTGAGCTGGGCCAACGAAGACCAGCTGCGCTTTGTGCTGCGCGAAGGCCGCAAGCGCCAGGTGCGCAGGATGTGCGAGCTCGTCGGCCTCAAGGTCATCGGCCTCAAGCGGGTGCGCATCGGCAGCGTCGTGCTCGGCAAGTTGCCGCCGGGGCAGTGGCGCTATTTGAGGGACGATGAGCGCTTCTGATGAGCGCTTCTGATGAGCGCTTTTGAATCTGGCCCGCTGCGCCCGAGTGGCGCCGTCATCGTCATCACCCTGGCCCTGCTGCTTGGCTTGCAGCCGATCACCACCGATCTGTACCTGCCCGCGCTGCCGGCCCTGGCGGCCGACCTGGGCAGCCCGATGACACGCACCCAGCTCACGCTGTCGGCGCTGATGCTGGCTTTTGGCCTGGCGCAGTTGCTGCTCGGGCCGCTGGCCGACCGCGTCGGGCGGCGGCCGGTGCTCGTTGGCGGCCTGGTGCTGTACGCCGCGGCAAGTGCCGGCAGTGCCACCGCGGCGAACATCGATGCGCTGATCGGCTGGCGCGTGCTGCAAGGCGTCGGCATGGCCGCAGCGGTGGTCTGCGCACGCTCGATGGTGCGCGACCTCTTCGAGCCGCACGATGGTGCCCGGGTGATGTCCAAGGGCCTCACCGGCCTGGGCCTGATCGCGCTGTCGAGCCCGGTGATCGGTGGCCTCATCGCCGATGCCGCCAGCTGGCGGATGGTATTTGCGGCCAGCGGCAGCTTCGCCGCGGTCACGCTGGCGGTGATCCTGGCGCGGCTGCCCGAAACGCTGCGCACGCCGAACCCCAAAGCCTTGCAGCCCGGGCCGATGTTGCACACCTGGCGGCGGATCGCGCGGCACCCGACCTTTCGCGCCTGGGCGCTGCTCGTCGCCTGCACCTACGGTGGACTGTTTGCCTATCTCGCCGGCAGCGCCTTTGTTTACATCGAAGTCCTCGGCCTGTCGCGTGGCGCCTATGGCCTGGTGCTCGGCAGCGGGTCGGTGGCGTATGTCTGCGGCACCGTCTGGTGCCGGCGCTGGCTGCTGCGTTATGGTCTCGCCGGCGCGGTGCGCCGCGGTGCGGTACTCACGCTGGCCGGCGGCCTGTTGATGGCCGGGCTGGCGCTGGCCGGTGTGCATAACGCGTGGGCGATCGCGCTGCCGCAACTGGTCTATGCCTTTGGCCACGGCATCCACCAACCCTGCGGGCAGGCGGCGGTGACGGGGCCGTTTCCGGCGCATGCTGGCGCCGCGGCGGCGCTGGGGGGTTTTGCGCTGGCGATCGTCGCTTTTGCTGTCGGCGGCTGGCTCGGTGTCTCGATGAACGGCACGGTCTACCCGGTGACATTGACGATCGGCGCGTTTTCGATCCTCACCGCGCTCGTCGCGTGGACGCTGGTGCAGCGCCATGGCGAGCCGGCGGTGGCCTGAACCAGCCTGAACGGGCCCATCCGTGTTGACCCCGATCGCGATCACCGGCCCCACTGCCGCCGGCAAGTCTGCGGCGGCGATGGCCGTTGCACGGGCGCTGGCGGCACGCGGCATCGGCGTTGAAATCGTCAGCGTCGATTCGGCGCTGGTCTACCGCGGCATGGATATCGGCACCGCCAAACCCGCTGCCGCCGACCGTGCCGAAGTGCCGCACCACCTGATCGACCTCATCGACCCGGCCTTGTCTTATTCGGCGGCGCAGTTTGTCGCCCACGCCCAGCGGCTGATTCTGGAAATCGGCGCGCGTGGCCATCTGCCGCTGCTCGTCGGCGGCACGATGATGTATTTCAAGGCGCTGCGTGACGGCATCGATGCCATGCCCGCTGCCGACGCCGCAATTCGCAGCACGATCGAAGCCCGCGCGGCACAAATCGGCTGGCCGGCGCTGCATGCCGAACTGGCCTTGGTGGACCCGGCCACCGCGGCGCGCCTGGCACCGCTGGACAGCCAGCGCATCCAGCGTGCGCTCGAGGTCTGGCAGCTCAGCGGCCGGCCGCTGTCGAGCTTTCATCGCACCGCGCGTGGCCCCGGCGTGGTGATGCCGCTGATCAGCCTCGAGCCGGCCTCGCGCGCCTGGCTGCATCAACAGATCGCACTGCGTTTTGATCTGATGCTTGCGGCGGGTTTTGTGGCTGAGGTGCGCGCATTGAAGGCCCGCCCTGAGCTGCACGCCGGCCTGCCGTCGATGCGCTGCGTCGGCTACCGCCAGGCCTGGCATGCGATCGAAGCCGGCGACCTGACATGCTTGCGCGAACAGGGCATCGCCGCGACGCGCCAGCTCGCCAAGCGCCAACTCACCTGGCTGCGGTCGTTGCACGACCGCCAGGTCGTCGCTGTCGGCGCCGACAACGACGCCCCGGAACAGCGCGTTGTCGAGCTGGTATTTCGCGCTCTGCGCAACGGCGGCTAAAGCGCCGACCAACCGCGGTGTGCACGATCACACGCCGGCCGCACTGGTGCCCCTTGACCCTCGCTTGCGGGATGGGCAGATCAACAACAAGTCGATAGAGTGCTCATAACCTACCGCCGAGACCCAGAGAGCCCCGACCATGACCTATGCCTTGCTCCTCTTCGGCCTGATCATGATCGGCCTGTACGCTTCGCGCCGGTCGAACCGCGACTAGTTTCCCCGGCGCCGCGGCTCGGTGCCGCGATGACTCACCCTGACGGGCTGCTTTGGCAGCCCGTTGTGCTTTTGGGGCGCCGATCGGAATGCCGTCATGATGGGCGCTACATGCTGCGTATCCAATCACTGACCCGATCCTTCATCGCCGGCACGCCGGTTTTTGCCGACGTCACGCTGCACCTCGAAGCCGGCGAATTTGTGGCCCTGATCGGCGAATCCGGGGTCGGCAAATCGACCCTCTTGAACTGCATCGCCGGCCTCGATGATGCCGATGGCGGCCGGGTCTGGATCGGCGACGCCGAGATCGGCGCGGCCAGCGACGACGATCGTGCACGCCTGCGCCGGCACCGGCTCGGTTTTGTCTTCCAGGCGTTTCATGTGCTGCCCCATTTGAGCGTCGCAGAAAACGTCGGGCTGCCGCTGCGCCTGCTCGGCCGCCCAGATGCCGCGCGGGTCGCCGAAGTGCTGGCCGCGGTGGGTTTAAGCGCGCTGGCGCCGCGCATGCCGGCGCAGTTGTCGGGCGGCGAGCTGCAGCGGGTGGCGATCGCACGCGCCGTCGTGCACCGGCCGGCGCTGATCCTCGCCGACGAGCCCACCGGCAACCTCGACCCCGGCACCGCGCAGCGGGTGCTCGATGTACTGCTGGCGCAGGTGCGTGACAGCGGCGCGGCCTGCCTGCTGGTGACCCATTCGGCGGCCGCGGCGCAGCGGGCCGACCGCGTCTTGCGGCTCACCGCCGCGGGCATCGAGCCGGTGTTGGTGTGAAGCGGTTCGGCATCGCGACAGTGTCAGCGCGGCTATCGCGGTTGTCGCTGTCGACAATGCTGGCGTCACTGCCGTCATCGCTGCTGTCATCCCTGCTGCCGCTCTGGCCGCTGATCCCACGCGAATGGCGTCACCACCCCTGGCGCCACGGCGTGGCGTTGCTCGCCGTCGCACTCGGTGTTGCGCTGGCCTGGTCGGTACACCTGATCAATGTCTCGGCGCTGGCAGAATTTTCTGCGGCGGTGCGTTCGGCCAACGGCGCACCGGACGCCGTCGTGCGCGGCCCGCGCGAAGGCTTCGACGAGCGGCTGCTCGACCAGCTTGGTGCCGATCCGGCTATCGACCGCGCCAGCCCGGTCGTCGAAATCGAAACCTACGCCGCGGCGGCCGACGGCCAGCGTGTGGCGGTGCGCGTGCTGGGCATCGACGCCCTGGTCGCCGCGCCGCTGTCGCCCGACCTGATGCCGCAGCCGGCCGCAGCATTGAACGGCGACCAGCGTCTCGCAGCACTGAACCCGGAACTCGTTTTTGTCAACGCCGCGGCACGCGACCGGCTCGGCCTGGTCGATGGTGCCGAGCTGGCGCTGCAATCGGGCCCGGCCTGGACGCGGCTGCGGGTGGCCGGCAGCGTCGCGGCCGCCGGCACGCCGCTGGTGGTGGTCGATATCGCCGCGGCGCAGGCACTGGCCAACAGCGCCGACAGCGCCGGCAGCGCCGGCAGGCTGTCGCGCATCGACCTGCGATGGCGCCCGGGTGCGGGTGCCGAGGGCTTGGCCAGGCTGCCATCGGCGCTGCCGGCCGGTGTCAACCTGCTGCCCGCCGTTGAGGCCGAACAGCGGGTGTCTAACCTTTCACGTGCTTATCGTGTCAACCTCACCGTGCTCGCACTCGTGGCCTTGTTCGTCGGTGCGTTTTTGGTCTTCTCCGTGGTCTCGCTGTCGGTCGCGCAACGCACGCCGGCTTTTGCCTTGCTCGGTGTGCTCGGCATGACCGCGCCCGAGCGGTGCCGGCTCGTGCTCGCCGAATGTGCAGCGCTCGGTCTTGCCGGCAGCCTGCTCGGCCTGGCGCTCGGCACCGCGATGGCCGCGGCCGCGCTGCGCTGGCTGGCTGGCGATCTGGGCGGCGGTTATTTCCCCGGCATCGCGCCGCCGCTGCAAGTGCAGCCCGCAGCTCTGTTCGGCTTTGCGCTACTTGGTGTGCTGTCGGCGCTGGCCGGTGGTTATCTGCCGGCCAAACAAGCACAGCGGCTGCGACCGGCGCTGGCGCTCAAAGGCCTGGGCGGCTTGGAAGGCAAAACCAGCCCACCCTGGCCGGGCCTGCTGCTCATCGCCGCCGGCACCGCGCTGGCGTTTTTGCCGCCGATCGCCGGGCTGCCGATCGCGGCCTATGCCGCGGTGGCCGCGCTGCTCTTCGGGGGCGTCGCGGTCGTGCCCGCCGCAGTGCTGGCCTTGATGCGCTGGCTGCCTGCACCCAGAGGCGCCTTGGCGCTGCTGGCGTTGCGGCGTGCGATTTTCCAGCGCCGGACCGCGACCGCGGCGGTGGCCGGCGTGGTCACGAGCCTGGCGCTGTCGGTGGCCTTGACGGTGATGGTCACGAGCTTTCGCGATGGCGTCGCGGGCTGGCTCGACACCGTCCTGCCGGCGGACCTGTACGCACGCAGCGCGGGCAGCGCCGCTGCGGCTGAGCAGTCCTGGTTTGCCCCGGAATTTGTCACCGCGGTGGCCGCGCTGCCTGGCGTGCGCCGGGTGCAGGCCTCGCGCAGCCGCGCACTGCAGCTCAAGCCCACACTGCCAGCGGTGACCTTGATCGCACGCGACTTGAGCGACCCCGCTGCGGCACTGCCACTGCTCGGTGCGCCGCTGCCCGCCGTGGCCGGCGAAGTCGGTGTCTATGTCAGCGAGGCGGTGGTCGCGCTGTATGGCGCCGAGGTCGGCAGCGGGATTATGTTACCGCTAACATCATTGACCAGGTCAGCACAATCAGCATCAGCATCAGCATCAGCATCAGCATCAGCATCAGCATCAGCATCGGCATCGGCATCGGCATCGGCACCGGCGGCGGCACCGGCCGCTGCACCGTCAGCCCACCCGGCACCATCGGCGCAGCTCGTCAGGGCCAGCGTGCTCGGCGTCTGGCGCGATTACACCCGCCAGTTCGGCGCCATCGCGATGCACCTGCCGGTCTATCAACAACTCACTGGCGACCAACGTATCAACGACCTGTCGATCTGGCTCGCGCCGGGCGCCGACACCGCGGCGGTGCAGCAGGCGTTGCGTGCCGCCGCCGCCGACCCCAGGTTCATCGAGATCGCCTCGACGCCGGCGCTGCGCAAGATGTCGCTGGCGATCTTTGACCGCAGCTTCGCGGTCACGACTTATCTGCAAGTGGTGGCGATCGTGATCGGCCTGCTCGGTGTCGCCGCCAGCCTGTCGGCGCAGGTCATCTCGCGGCGCAAAGAATTCGGCTTGCTCGCGCATCTCGGCCTGACCCGCCGGCAGATCATCGCGCTCGTCGCCGGTGAAGCCGCGGCGTGGATGGCCGCCGGCGTGCTGGTCGGGCTGCTGCTCGGGTTGGCCGTTAGCGCTGTATTGGTGTATGTCGTCAACCCGCAGAGTTTTCACTGGACGATGGACCTGATGCTGCCCTGGGCGCGGCTGGTGCTGCTGTGCGTCGCGGTCCTCGCCGCCGGTGTCATCACCGCGGCTTTGAGCGCGCGAGGGTCCGCGCGGCGTGATGCGGTGCTGGCGGTCAAGGAAGACTGGTGAATCCGCAGCGGCGCCACTGGTTGTGGCTGCTTGCCGGCGCCGGTGCGCTGGCCGGCGCTGCGTCGCGCGCGGCGGGTGAATCGGGTGCAGCGGTGCAGCGCGGCCGGCGCTTGAGCTTCCCGCGCGACCACGGCGCGCACACCGGCAGCCGCATCGAATGGTGGTACGCCACCGGCGTGCTGCAGGCCGCCGGCCAAGAGGCTCCGATCGGTTTTCAGGTCACGTTCTTCCGCAGCCGCACGGGTTTGGCTGCCGACACACCGGGCCGCTTTGCAGCGCGGCAGTTGTTGTTCGCGCATGCCGCGATCAGCGATATCGCAGCGCAGAAACACCACCACGCCGACCGCCTGGCGCGCTGGTCGGGCGACGACGCTCCCGGCCTGCGGGCACGCGCATCGAGCAGCGACACCGATATCGCGCTGAACGGCTGGTCGCTGCGGCGCGGTGGTGACGACACCGGGGCTGGCAAGGACGGCACGAATGACAAACCCGGCACCTACCGCACCGACATCATTGCCGATGCTTTCACGATCGAGCTGGACCTGACACCGACTCAAGCCTTGCTGCTGCAAGGTGATGCAGGCTATTCACAAAAAGGCCCGCAGCCGCAACAGGCCAGCCACTACTACAGCCAGCCGCAACTGCAAGCGACCGGCCGGATTGGCGTACGCGGCGGCAAGGGCGGCAGCGGTGGCAATGGCCGCAACACCAGCGTTCGCGGCCGCGCCTGGATCGACCACGAATGGAGCGACGAGGTGCTGCCGCCGCTGGCCGTCGGCTGGGACTGGATCGGTTTCAACCTCGACGACGGCAGCACGCTGACCGCGTTCCAGCTGCGCCGAGCCGACGGCAGCAAGCTCTGGGCGGGCGGCAGTTTTCGCCCGTCAGCGGCCGCTGCTGGCGCGGCGCAAGCGTTTGCCGCCGACGCGGTGCGCTTCGTTCCCGGTCGCCGCTGGCAGAGCCCGACCTCCAACGCGGTCTACCCGGTCGAATGGCAGATCGAAACCCCCGCCGGACGGTTTCAACTGCGCTCGTTGCTGGACAACCAGGAACTCGACAGCCGCGGCTCGACCGGCACCGTCTATTGGGAAGGCCTGTCGGAGCTGCTCGACAGCAGCGGCCGGCGGGTCGGGCTGGGTTATCTGGAGATGACCGGCTACGCGGGCGTGCTCAAGCTCTGACCGATGCGCTAACGTCGCACCTGGACGGCAATCAGCGGTTTGCGCGCCGGCCGCGACAAGCGCTGCAGCCGCCTCTGCTTGTCGAAATGCCCGGCGCGCTCAGACCGCGCCGGCCTCGTGCAGCGCGGCGAGCTGCGGGTGCTGCCAGAGGCCGGCCATATCGTTGAGGCGCGCATTGGCAATCTGCGCCTGCTCGAGCCGCTGAGCGACCTGCGCCGCAGTCATCGAAGCGAAGACCTCGTGGATGATGCCGCGCAGCGCGTCGCGGTGCGCGCTGCGCTGCGCATTGCCGGCAAAACGCGCGTCGCTGGCGAGCGCCGGTTGCAGCAAAACCAGAGCGCAGAACTGCACCTAGTCGCGTTCGTTCTGCAGACCGAGCATCACCGTCTGGCCGTCGCCGGTGGGGAAAGGGCCGTAGGGGTAGATCGTGGCGTGCGCAGCCGATGCGCGCGGTGGTGGCGGCGCGCCGTCGAAGGCGTAATACATCGGGTAACCCATCCATTCGCCCATCGCCTCGAGCATCGACAAATCGATGCGCCGGCCGCGGCCGTCGATCCGGCGTTGCAGCAATGCCGCCAGGATGTTGCTGTAGGCGTACATGCCGGCAGCGATATCGGCGATCGAGATGCCGGCCTTGGCGGGTTCGTCGGCGCTGCCCATCGTCGAGACAAAACCCGACTCGCTCTGGATCAGCAGGTCGTAGGCCTTTTTGTCGCGGTAGGGGCCGGCGTTCACCGGGTCGTCGCCGTAGCCCGAGATGTCGCAATGGATGAGGTCGGGCCAGCGCTCTTTGAGCGCGTCGAAAGAAACCCCGAGCCGTGCCGCCGCGCCGGGGGCGAGGTTCTGCACCACGACGTCAGCCTGGCCCACGATCAGCTGCAACAGGAGTGCCGCTGAGGTGGGATGTTTAAGATCCAGCGTCAGGCTTTCTTTGCTGCGGTTGGTCCAGACAAAGTGCGAGGCCTGGCCGCGCACCCGCTGGTCGTAGGCGCGCGCGAAGTCGCCGACACCCGGGCGTTCGATCTTGATCACGCGCGCGCCCAGGTCGGCGAGCCGGCGTGTCGCAAACGGCGCGGCGATGGCATGTTCGAGGCTGACCACGGTGACGCCGGCAAGCGGCTGCATCGTCAGCCCCCCTCAGACCTTGAGCGTGGCGACAGCGTCCATCGCCAACGCGCCATGCTCGTCTTGCGCCCAGAGCCTGACACGGCGCCCGGCAGGCTCGACAGCGGCGCCACCCCCGGCACCCTCGGCCGATTCAACAGCGCCGCAAACCTTGAACGGCTGGCCGTCGAAGGTCGGCCGCAAAGCCTTGAATCGAAAGCCCACAACCTCGGCGGCCGGCATTTCGCGGCGCAGCAGATCGAGCAGCAGCGTGGCGATCAGCGGGCCGTGCACGACCAGGCCCGGATACAGCTCGACCTCGGTCGCATAACGCCGGTCGTAGTGGATGCGGTGGCCATTGAAGGTCAGCGCCGAGTAGCGGAACAGCAGCACATCGTCGGCAACGATCTGGCGCTGCCAGTGGGCATCGGCGGGCGCTGGCTGCGACGGCGGTTCGGCATCATCCGGCCGGCGGGCGTCGCGGTAGACGATGTCGTGCAACTCGACGATGGCGGGCCGATGGGTGCCATCACTTGAAGATTCAAGATGCAGTTCGTGCCGCACTTTCACGAACACCAGCGGCCCGCTGCGGCCCTGCTTGACGCTGACATCGTCGATCGTCGAGATGCGCTTGACCGCGTCACCAACACGCAGCGCCCGGTGAAATTCGAACTGGCTGCCGGCCCACATCCGCCGCGGCAGCGGCACCGGTGGCAGGAAGCCGCCGCGTGCGGCGTGGCCATCCGGGCCGAGTTCACTCTGGCGGTGCAGTGGCAGGAAAAACAGCCAATGCCAGAGCGGCGGCAGCGGCGTGCCGACCGGCATTGCCGCTGCGGCCAAGTCGAGCGTCGCGGCGAGCGCAAGCAGCGGTTGCGCGCCAATCTGGTCGTGCCGCGTTTCGCTGCGGCCGACCCAACTGCGCAGGCCGGCGAGGTCGCTGCTGGACGGCCCCAGGGTCAACAAATCGTCATCCACTTGAAGAACATCAAATTTTGATCTCGATGAATCGGGGATCGGCGGGTTGGTAAATTTTGGTTTCACGATCATGCCAGCATGGCGATCTGACCCATTGACCGTCGTCGACGCCCGGGCTGCGCGATGTCCGCCGCGCGCGCTCAGGTCTTCGGCGTGAACCGATCGAGCGCAGCAAACACCTCGGTGTCCACTTCGCCCGACGACTGAGCGCTGTAGCGCTCGCCGACCACGGTGCGCGCGTTAATCAGCGCATCGAGCCGGGCCATCACGGCCGGCGGAATCGACACTTCGGCAGCGCCGAGGTTTTCACGCAGATGTTCGATCCGCGTCGTGCCCGGAATCGGGATCACGTCGTCGCCACGCGCCAACAGCCAGGCCAGTGCCAGTTGCGCTGGCGTGCAGCCCAGCTCATGGGCGATCACCTCGTAGCCGCCGAGAAGCAGCAGGTTCGCCGCATAGGCCGCCGGCTCAAAACGCGGCATGCCGCGGCGGATGTCCTTCGCGCCGAGAGTGCTGACATCACGCAGCGTGCCGGTGAGGAAGGCGCGCGCCAGCGGGCTGAACGCGACAAACGCGGCGCCGATCTCGCAGCAGGTGTCGAGCACCGCGATTTCGGGGTTGCGTGTCCACAGCGAATATTCAGTCTGCACTGCGGCGATCGGGTGCACCGCATGCGCGAGGCGGATCGTCGTGGCGCTGACTTCGCTCAGGCCGACAGCACGCACCTTGCCTTCGGCCACCAGGCGCGCGATCTCGCCGATTGAATCTTCGACCGGCACGGCCTTGTCCCAGCGATGCAGGTAGTAGAGATCGATGACATCGGTCTGCAAACGCGCGAGGCTGTCTTCGCAATTCTTGCGGATCGCCGCCGGGCTGCCGTCGATGACCCGTTTGACGCCGTCGGCAGAAGTCGCGCCAGCCACACCGGCCAGGCCGCCCTTGCTGCTGAGCACGATCTTCGAGCGATGGGCCTTGAGCACGCGGCCGACCAGGGTTTCGTTGGCACCAAAGCCGTACAGTGCCGCGGTGTCAAAAAGAGTGACGCCGAGATCGAGCGCTACGAGCAGCAAACGTTCAGCCTCATCAGCGCTGGGCGGCGCGCCATAGGCATGGCTCAGGTTCATGCAGCCCAGGCCGATCGCGGCGACCTGAAAATCGGCAATCCGCCGCGTCGTCATTTCAACTGCTGTTCGAGCCGGTGCAGCACCTCATAACAGGGCAGCACTTGCGCCAGGCTGGCGTTGGGCTCGCGGCCTTCTTTGATCGCGGCAAAAAACTCGCGGTCCTGCAGCTCGATGCCGTTTGTCGACACCGCAACCTTGGAGACATCGAGCTTTTCTTCCTTGCCGTTGAAGAGGTCGTCGTAACGCGCGAGGTAGGTGCCGCTGTCGCCGATATAGCGGAAGAAGGTACCCAGCGGGCCGTCGTTGTTGAAGCTCAGGCTCAGCGTGCAGATCGCGCCGTTGGCGCATTTAAGCTGGATCGACATGTCCATCGCGATGCCCAGGGCCGGGTGGACGGGCCCCTGCACCGCGTTCGCCTGCACGACGGGTGAGCGTGCCTGGTAGGCAAACAGGTCCACCGTATGCGCCGCGTGGTGCCACAGCAGGTGGTCGGTCCAGCTGCGCGCCTGGCCGAGCGCGTTCATGTTCGTGCGCCTGAAAAAGTAGGTCTGCACGTCCATCTGCTGGAGGTTGAACTCATTGGCGACGATACGCTGGCGCACCCATTGGTGGCTGGGGTTGAAGCGGCGGGTATGGCCACACATCGCGACCAGGCCGGACGCCTTGGCCTGTGCGACCACCGCTTGCGCACCGCTCAGCGAATCGGCCAGCGGAATCTCGACCTGCACATGTTTGCCGGCCTTCAGGCTGGCGATGGTCTGGTCCGCGTGCATCTGCGTCGGCGTGCACAGGA
>JANOKR010000633.1:0-15390 GCA_031419315.1 Betaproteobacteria bacterium | reverse complement strand
GCCGCAATTGCAGCCAAACATCAGCCAGCACGGCGAAGTCTTGCGGCCGCGACCGCTCGATCAGCCCGTGGCGCCAGAACAGCGGGATCATCGTATTGGCGCCGATGTCGCCCGGCTTCGGCCAGTAGCGCAGCACTTCGTCCGGCCCAACGTAGTTCGGGTAGAGATCGAAGAGCAGTTGTCCAGCCAACCGAGCGTCGATGTCCTGTAGGCGGCCTTGGTGCAGTCGGTCGAGCCACTCGCGCGCCTTGCCCGCGTCGAAACCGGTGCAGTGCTTCCAGGCCCTGAGCGCGTGGATGCGGTTGTCGAACCATGCGGCTGGGTCCTCGACCCACGCTTCGAGTGGGACCCTGAGCTGGAGCATCGGCGCGCCGTGATTCAGCGCGTCGAGCACGCAATCGACCAGGGCTTGGTGCGAGGCGTCAGCCGAGTGATCGGTCAGAACCTTGGCCAACGCGTCGGCCATGTCGGGCGACGCCAGCGGCGCGAAGGGGTAGCTGACCCACTGTCGATTGCGGAACCACTGATTGCGCTTAGCCTCGTCGCGCAACGCTTCGAGCAAGACATGCTTGTCAGTGATCGAGAATGCTGCCACGTCGCCGTTGAGCACCACGCCCAGCGGGTCGAGCTGGGTCAGGCGCTGGCGGTCGCGCACGTCATGCACCGCGAGCCACCCGAGCAGGCCGCGCAGGGGCTCGACGATGCCGCCGTCGCCGCCTTGCATCAGCGCCAGCACGCGACCCAGCGGTAGCGAATCCTGTTGCAGCCGCTTCGCGATGGCCTGGCCCGCCAGGTACTCGGCGATGCTGCGGTGGCGCGGCGCGGACTCGCCTGCCGTCGTGGCGAAGACCTTGCTTGCCAGCGCGGCGCCCGCATCGTGCATGCACAGTTCCGCGGGCAGCGTGTGCCAAGCGATCGAGGACGCCGTTGCTTCTTGTGCACGCGTCAGCGATGACTTGCCGCTCAACAGCAGCACGGCGCACAGCAGCCCGGCGTCGTCGAGCAGACGATCCACGTCGCCCGGCTCCAAGGGCTTGGCATCCTGGTGGGCGAGCGAGTGTTCCGTGGCGAGTTCGCGGCAGGCGAGGTCGTAGATCGCGTGCCGCGAGCCGGGCCCGTCGCCCTTCGTGGCGCGAATTGTCAGGTCCAGCAGCAACGGGTTGCCGAACAGGTTGGCGATCCCGCGTTCGTCGGCACGCTGTAGGAAGGCCTGGGCATCCGGAACTTCGGCAAGTCGGGCCTCCAGTACCTGGCGCTGTTCGTCGCGCGACAGCGGTTCGAGATGCAGCTCTTGGACGACGCCGCCACGTGCCACCTGACAAAGGGCGGCGAGGTCGGTCTGCGCGCGCCAGTCGTGCTCACGACACGACAGTCTGAAGCGCGGACGGCCAAGCGCCTTGAGCCTGGCGCGGATGGCGTCTAGCGGCACGCGCCCGTCTGAACTGCCGGCCCGCATCTCATCCAGCCCGTCGATGAAAAGCGTTCTACCAGCGTCAGCTAATTCGATGCCCAGCGCGATGAAGTCCCTAGCGCTGAGATAAACACCGTCGCTGGCTTCGGACTCGGCACGCAGCGACTCGCTTTTTCCCGCACCGGGATCGCCGAGCAGGACGTAGGCGTCGATTTCGCGCCACTCGGCCAACGGCCGCGTTTCCGGGTGTCCGTCATCCGTCAGCGCCGTGGCGCGGCGCGGGATGCGCAGGTCGGCGTCGGTGCTCGCGCTCTTTCCGGTCATTGAGCCCACTCCGTCGCCGGGCGGCGGAGGAACTCCCCAAGCGGCATCTCCTCGCTGCCCACCAGCAGCGTTCGCACCTGCGGGTGGCGTCGGCGGAACTCGTCAAGTCCGCGATGGACCATCGTGTCGGGGCGAAACTTCACTTCGATCGCAACCAATCGGCCCCGCCGTTCGACAACGAAGTCGACCTCGTCATCGCCGTCGCGCCAGTAATGCACCCGGGTGTCGCCGTCGGCTGTGTTGATCAAGTGCGCACCGACGGCGCTCTCGACCACGCGCCCCCAGTGGCTGCGATCGGCGCGGGCTTCGTCGAATCCATGGCTGCCCATGGCGCTCATGAGGGCAGTGTTGTGAACCATGAACTTGGGCGGCGACTGGCGCTGGCGAACCACCTGGCCGGCGTACTTGTGCAACCCGGTCAAGAGTCCGGCATGCGATAGCAGCGTCAACTGATGATTCAGCGTGAGGGTGTGGCCGCCCAATCGGCCTTTGGCCTTGTCCAGAGCCATGATCTGGCCCGAATAGGCGCAACCGAGGCTGAACAGCTCGCGCAGCAGCGCAGGCTTATCCACCCTGAACATTTCGAATACGTCCTTCTCGATGTTGGGCGCAATCAAGGACTCGCGCACATAGTTGCGCCAGCGCGTTTCGTCTCCGATGTAGCGCGCGCTCCCAGGGAAGCCGCCAAAGTAGAGGTACTGGTCGAGGGTGAGGCCGAAAGCCTCGTTCATCTCGTCGAAGGACCAATGCCCCAAGCGCAGCACTTCGTAGCGACCCAGAAGGCTTTCCGTAAGGCCTTGCTGCATCAGCAACGGCGAAGAGCCGAGCAACAGCACATGCATTCGCACGCCGAGCGCCAGGGTGCGGTCCCACAAACCCTTTACGACGCCCGACCACTGCGGCAGCCTCTGGATTTCGTCGATTGCCAGCACGAAGGGGGTCGTCTTGGCGTTCGGATGATCAGAGTCGTCCCACGCCTTCGCGGAAGCCTCAGCGCGCGCCCATTGAGCGACCAACCAATCTGCGTCGATGTGCACTGGCCGGGTCCAACCTAGAGCATCGCCGACTTCGATGGGTGACGGTTCGGCGGCCAGCAAGGTACGCGAACCGATGGGCCGATCTGATCGGTTGAGGATTTGGTCGACGAGTGTCGTTTTCCCCACCTGGCGCGGGCCGGCCAGAATCTGGATACGTTCGGGTGCCTCGGCGAGACGCTCGGCTACCAGCCTTCCGACTGGGCGTTGAAACTTGCTGATGAGCATGTCGCGATGATAGTGAGTAAATTTACTCACTACAAGCAGCCGGCCGCGCGAGCCACGCTCGAATTGTTTTGCCTACCTATGCTGCACGCCTCATGAAGCTAATCTCCTCAAACGCGCCCGGGGAGTCGAACTCGTCTGGATTCTCCAGATTCAAGAGCTCGCATCAAGCCGCCGGCAGGCCTCGGTTGACGGCTGGACGCCCCCGCCGTGGCATCACTTGGCCGACAAGCCCCGCGCCCCGAGCCAGCCGATGATCAGTCGGCTGGCCTCGGCCAGCTGCGCCGGCTGGCCGGCGTAGTAATGTGTCGCGCCGTCGATCAGGTACATCGTCTTGTCGGCGCTTGTCGCCGCATCAAAAACCAGTCTCGGGTGCGATGGCGGCACCGCATCGTCGGCGCCGTTTTCTATGACCAGCAGCGGCACGGTGATGCGCGCCGCGCAGGCCAGCGCATCGGCACGCGCATCGTCGATCGACCATTGTGAGAGCCACGACCGCAGCGTGCAGAAGCGCGCCAGCCCGACCGGGCCGGAGTTCACCGTTTCCGGGTTGCCGAGATAACACCAGCGCGGCCGGCGCTGGTTGGGGTCTAACGTTGGATCCAAGTAGCGCGGGTCGGCCAGCGTGCGGTGCACGACGAAGCCCCGTTCGACTTCACCGCCACCGCGCCTTTGGAAGTCCGCCAAGGTGTTTTTCACGGTGGCCGTGATGCGGCGCATGCGCGCCAGTTGCGCCGCGCGGTAGCGCTCGATGAAGTCGGCGCGGTACGGCGGCTGTTGCGGGTTGGCGGAGTGGTAGAGGTCGAGATCGGGGTCGCGGTGATCGGGCCGCAGCTCGTCAAGCACCGACGGGTCGATGCTGTCCAGCAGCAGGTGGCCACGCGACAGATGCGCGGCCTGGAAGATCACCGCGTCCACCGGCAGCAGGCCAGCGCGGGTCAGGTCCATCGGGTCGCCGGCGGGGGTGTGGGTGATGCTCGGGCTTTCAGCCTCGGCCTGGTAGAACATCGCCAGCGAACCGCCGCCGCTCCAGCCGACGATGGCGACTTTTTCGTAGCCGAGCAGGGTCTTGGCGTGCCGCACATAGGCGCCGAGGTCGAGCACGACCTTCTCCATGATCAGCGCCGCATCGTTTTTGGCGTAGCGGCTGGCGGCACAGAGCACATGCGCGCCGGCCTGCACCAGCGCGCGCGGCAGCGGCAGCAGTTGCAGCGTCGAAGCAGGGTGCATGAAGATCAGAAGTGTCTTCGACGGCCGGCCGCGCGGGCGCAGCAGCAGGCCTTCGAGATTGACCACGCCCTGGCTGCCGGCGAAGCCGTAGGTCTCGGTGAACCCGGTCTTCTCGGTGTACTGGACGTGCAGCCATTCGGTGTCGACCGGGGTGTCGGCGCGGATGTCGGCGGCTGCGGTTGCGATGCGGGTTGCCTCGTTCATCAACGCCATTGTGCGGCGCGAGTCGCGTGGCGCGGCTTGCGAGCCGCGAGCCTGGGCACCAAGGGTTCGGCGCTAAGCTGCTGCCGATGCGCCCCCGCGATGTCATCGAACTCCTGCTCTTGAGCCTGCTCTGGGGCGCCGCCTATCTGTTCATGCGCGCCGCGGTGCCGGCTTTCGGGCCGGCGCCGCTGGTTGCGCTGCGGCTGGGCATCGCGGCATTGATGCTGTTGCCGCTGCTCGCGCTGCGCGGCGGCCTGCCGTCGTTGCGCGCCAAGCCGGGGCCGCTGCTGTTGCTCGGGGTGCCGCTGACGGCGCTGCCTTTCATGCTGCTCGCCTACGGTTCACTGCACATCACCGCCGGCCTCGTGGCAGTGTTGAATGCCACCGCGCCGCTGTTTGCAGCGATCGTCGCGCATCACTATTTCAAAGAGCGCCTCGGCCGCTGGCGCGCCGCTGGTCTGGTGATCGGCTTTGCCGGTGTCGCCGCATTGATGTGGGGCCATGCCTCGTTCAAGTCGGCCAGTGGGCTGCTGGCGGTGGCCGCGGTGCTGGGCGCGTCGATGATCTGGGGCATCAGCGGCAACTTTGCGCGCCGCCATCTCAGCGGGCTGGACCCGTTGGCGATCACCGTCGGCAGCCTGCTCGCTGCGAGCTTGAGCCTGGCGCCGCTGGCCTGGCTGCAATGGCCGGCGCAGGCGCCCGGCGCGCGCGCTTGGGCCGAAGTGCTGTTTCTCGGCGTCGCCAGTTCGGGCCTCGGGTTCTTGATGTATTTCCGGCTGCTGCGCCGCATCGGCCCGGTGCGCGCGATGTCGGTGACTTTCCTGAACCCGGTGGTGGCCATCGTCGCGGCGGCGTTTTATCTGGATGAGCCGGTGACGCTGCAAACGCTGGCCGGCGGCGCGGTGGTGCTGCTCGGCACCGCGCTCAGCCTGGGACTCGTGGGCCTCAAGGGCCCTATCGAGCGGCCGGCGTCAGGCATCAACGGCTAACATCGGCCGGCCCAATCCACGAGACCACGAGACTCGCCCACATGCAATACCGCAACCTCGGCCGCAGCCCGCTGCAAGTGTCCGCCCTGTGCCTGGGCACGATGATGTTCGGCGACCAGACCGACGCCACCGAGGCCGCGAACATCACCGCGCATGCACACGAACACGGCATCAATTTCATCGATACCGCCGATGTCTACACGCTCGGCGCTTCCGAATCGATGGTCGGCGCGCTGCTCAAAGGGCAGCGCCACGACTGGGTGATCGCGACCAAGCTCGGCAACAAGATGTCGGCACGGCCACACGAATCGCAGTATTCACGCACCTGGGTCATGCGCGCCTGCGAGGCCAGCCTGCAGCGCCTGGCCACCGACCATATCGACATCTACTACCTGCACCGCGACTTCAACGACATGGACCTCGAAGAACCGCTGCGCGCGATCGAGTCGCTGCTGCGCGACGGCAAGATTCGCTACTGGGGTCTCTCCAACTTTCGCGGCTGGCGCATCGCCGAGGTGGTGCACGCCGCGCGCGCGCTGAACATGCCCGCGCCGGTGGTCTGCCAACCGTACTACAACCTGCTCAATCGCCAGCCTGAAGTCGAAGTGCTGGCGGCCTGCAAACACCATGGGCTGGGCGTCGTGCCCTACAGCCCGATCGCCCGCGGCGTGCTGGCCGGCAAATACACGCCCGGCGCGAAGCCGGCCGCGGGCACCCGCGCCGCGCGTGGTGACAAACGCATCATGGAGACCGAGTTCCGCGAAGAGTCGCTGGTCATCGCGCAGACGCTCAAGGCGCACTGCGAAAAAAAGGGTGTCGCGCTGCAGCACTTTGCGACCGCCTGGGTGCTCAAACACAGCGCAGTGAGTTCGGTCATCGCCGGGCCGCGCACCTTGGCGCAATGGCAGGACTACTTTGCGGCGCTCGAGGTCATCATCACGCCCGAGGACGAAGCGATGGTCGATTCGCTGGTCACACCCGGGCACCCGTCGACACCGGGTTTCAACGATCCGGCGTATCCCTTCGACGCCCGCTGAAGCCGGCCCGATGCATCCGACACCCGACCCGGCCACGCTGCAAGCCACAGCGCTGATCGACAGCGACCATCCGGCGGTGATCACCTTCGCCCGCGGCGTCGTCAATGGCGAGACCTACCGTGAATGGGCGGTCGCGCTGTACCACGCGGTGCGCGACGGATTCCGCTACGACCCCTATCGGTTCGACCTCTCGCCGGCCGGCATGCGCGCCAGCCGCGTGCTCGAGATTGGCACCGGCTGGTGTGTGACCAAGGCTGCGCTGCTTGCCGCTGCGGCGCGTGCGGTCGGCATCCCCGCGCGTGTGGGTTATGCCGATGTGCACAACCACCTGTCCACCGAGCGCCTGCGCGAGTTGATGCAGACCGACCGCTTCATCTGGCATGGCTATACCGAGATGTGGATCGACGGCGCCTGGGTCAAATGCACACCGGCTTTCAACATCGAACTCTGCGACCGCTTCGGCTTGCTGCCACTGGACTGGGACGGCCGCGCCGATTCGCTGTACCACCCGTTCGACCGCGCCGGCAACAAGCACATGGAGTACGTGCTGCAACGTGGCAGCTTCGACGACATACCGCTGGCGCAGATCACCGCCGACTTCGAGCGGCTCTATCCGCGTCTGATGGCGGCGTCGCGGGTGGCGCTCTCGTCGCTCCCGGCCCATTTGGCGCCGGCGGCTGACTTTGCTGACGACGTGCTGCGTGAAACCCGCTGAGCCGATTCATCCGCGCTTGCTGCGCCGGCTCGGGGTCGACGCGGATGAGCATCCGCGCGGGCAGGCGCACCTGAGTGCGGCGAGTGGGCTGGTGTGCAGCAGCGGCCGGGTTTACGTTGTCGCGGATGACGAACACCACCTGGGCATCTTCAGCAGCCTGGATGCTGCGGGCGAGCTGCACCGCATCGTGCCCGGCGATCTGCCTGAAGGCATCAAGGCGCGCAAGAAGCGCAAGCCCGACCTGGAATGCCTGTTGCGCTGGCCCGGCCCAGTGCGTGACAACGGGACCGGCAAATCGAGCGGCAAAGCCAGCGGCTTGCTGGCCCTGGGCTCGGGCTCGCGGCCGAACCGCGAACGTGGTTGGTGGATCGCGCTTCGCGCCGATGGCCGCCCGGCAGGCGCGGCCGCGGCGATCGACTTCAGGCCGCTGTACCAGCCGCTTCGTGCCGAGCTGGGTGTCGTCAACATCGAAGGCGCGGTGCTGGTCGGCGACGAGGTGCTGCTGCTGAATCGCGGCGTCAACGGCCGCGGCAATGCGACTGTGCGCTACCGGCGCAAGGACTTGCAGCGGCTCATCGATGGCGCCGATGCCGCGATATCGCCGATTCATATCGAGCACCACGACCTTGGCGCGCTGGCCGGTGTGCCACTCGGCTTCACCGATGGCGCCGCGTTGCCTGACGGCGGCTGGCTCTACTCGGCAGTCGCCGAAGTCACCGACAACAGCGTTGATGACGGCGCCTGCGCGGGCTCGGTGATCGGCCGCATCGACGCCGCGGGGCGCTGCATCTGGCAGCGGCCGCTGGCCGATGTGATCAAGGTCGAAGGTGTCGATGTGCATGTCTCGGGCGCTGATCTCACGATCTGCCTGGTCACCGATGCCGACGATCCGAAGCAGGCATCGGGGCTCTACACCGCTCGAATCCCACAGCGCTGTTGAGCCGGGCTCGGCTCGCTGCTGCTGTTGCTGTTGATCGCTCAGCGGCCGAGTGATCGCGGCGTCGGCTGGCGTTGTTCTCGCAGCCGGGATTGGGGTGGCCGGCTTCGGTTGTGTAATTCTAACGCCCGGCGCCGGCCACCCCAACCCCGGCTGAGCCGGTGGCGGCCGGGGCGCCGCAAAGACCAATTCAGCGAGCCATCGCTACCGCGGTTCGAACGCCAACACTTCCGATCGCAGAGCCGGTGCGAGGGGTGGCCCGGCGGAGTGCGTAAGAATTCCACAAACGTAGCCGGGCCACCCCTTGCGCCGGCTTTGCGCGCACTGCCCACGGAGTGCTTGAACCAGACGGACGTCGCCGTTGATTGGGAGTGTATTGCGCGTCTCGCGAGCAAGGCAAAATGGACACCTCGCCGTCATCGGCCGCAGCCGGAGTCACGATGCCGTCAACCCTTGATCAATTCAACGCGCTGGTCTGCAAGACCGGTGTCGGCTTGGGCCTGCTCAGCCCGACCCAGCGCGCGATGGCGTTGTTGGTGGCCGCGCAGACACTGCCCCACGGCGCGGCGATGAGCGAACGCGAGGTCAATGCCATGCTGAAAGACTGCCTGGGCGGGCCGGCGTCGTTCCTTGATACCGACCATGTTGAACTGCGCCGCTGGCTGGTGGATACCGGCTACTGGCGGCGCGACGGTTTCGGGCGGTCTTACGAGCGGGTGCCCGATGCCGAACTGCAGCCCGCGCTGCTGGCGGCGATTGGCCATGTCGCCAGCTTCACGGGCAGAGTGGGCCTGAGCGCCTGGATCGCCGAGCGGCGTGCCGATGCCCAAGCGCAACGCGCTGCACGCCGAGCGGCCTGGGTGCCAGAGATATCGCCCTCGGGCGCGGAATCAGGCGCGCGGGCTGGCGGGTGACGATCCCCGGCGGCATTGGCGGCGCGATCGGCAGCACGATCGACAGCGCGATCGACAGCGCGATCGACAGCGCTGCTGCGGCCGCGCTGGCCGCCAGCGACGACTGGGCGATGCGCCTGGCGCTCGACCAGGCGCTGAATGCGCAACTCGCCGGCGAGGTGCCGGTGGGCGCGGTGATCGTGCGCCGCGTCGATGGTGTGCCACAGGTGGTGGCGACAGGCTACAACCGGCCGATCACGACCCACGACCCGACGGCGCATGCCGAAATCGTCGCGTTGCGCCACGCCGCGCAGCTGCTCGAAAACTACCGCCTGCCCGACTGCGAAGTTTTTGTCACGCTCGAGCCCTGCGCGATGTGTGCGATGGCCTTGATGCACGCGCGGGTGCGGCGCGTGGTCTTCGCCGCGCACGACCCCAAGACCGGCGCCGCCGGGTCGGTGCTCAACCTCTTCGCTGATGCGCGGTTGAACCACCACACCACGCTCGAATCGGGCTTGCAGGCGGCGGCCGCGAGCCGCCTGCTCAGCGACTTCTTTGCGCAGCGCCGGGCGGCCAAACGCCGCGCTGCCCAGGGCACGCCGATCCCGGTCGGCGAAGCGACTGAAGTCGGCAATCTCCCGCCATGACCGCAGCGTCGACATCAACACCGAAGCCGACAACGAAGTCGAGAGCGAAGACGACTTCGAACTGGCCAGCGAGCCCGCCACCAAATCCGCCACCGAATCCGCCAACGAGCCCGTCAACCGCAACCACGATGACCCTGCTGACCCTGTTCACCCCCGCCGGCGTGCTGGCCAAGGCGGCGCCGCTGCGACTGGCCGCGAAGCGCTTGAAAGCGCTCGGCTTCGAGGTCACGATCGACGATGCCGCGCTGGCGCGTTCGCAGCGATTTGCCGGCGACGACGACACCCGGCTCGCCGCCTTGCATCGCATTTCCAACGCCGCGCCGTCGATCGCGATGGCCACCCGCGGCGGTTATGGCCTGACGCGGCTGCTCGATCGCATCGACTGGCCGTTGCTCGCGCGCAGCGTCGAGCGCGGCACCCGCTGGGTCGGCTACAGCGATATCACGGCGCTGCACTTGAGCCTGCTCGCGCACACCAAGTCGCCGAGCTGGGCCGGCCCACTCGCGGTGGACGACTTCGGTCGCGACGAAGTCGACGATGTCACCGCTGATTGTTTTGTCGAGGCGATGAATGGTGAGCTCGAAGCGGTGGGCTTCAGCACCGAAGCCGGCTTCGACGGGCTCGATGCCAGCGGCCTGCTCTGGGGCGGCAACCTGACGATGATCTGCTCGTTGATCGGCACGCCACATCTGCCGAGCGCGGCACGCCTGAAGGGCGGCATCCTGTTTCTCGAAGATGTCAACGAACACCCGTACCGGGTCGAACGCAACCTGCTGCACCTGCTGCAGGCCGGGCTGATCGAGTCGCAGAAAGCGGTGGTGCTCGGCCAGTTCAGCGCCTGGAAACCGTCGCCGCTGGACCGCGGCTATACGCTCAAGTCAGCGATCGTGGCGCTGCGCCAACGCACGAAGACGCCGATCCTCACTGGTTTGCCCTATGGTCATGTGCCCACCCACGTCACGCTGCCGGTGGGCCGGCGTGCGAGACTGCTCGTTGATGGAAAAAACGTTCTGATCGGGTGGTGACGGGCATGTTGGGTTGGGTACTTCGAGCCACGCCTGGGCCCGCGCGTGCGAAGCAGGCTGCGCTCGGTGTGCTGATATCGCTGTTGTTGCTCGGCTTGGCCGGGTGCAACAACAACCCGCACCCCGACGGTTCAGCGACAGCGAACACACTGTTCACGGCGGTCATCGAGACCTCGCCGCGGCACCTGGACCCGACGGCGTCTTACTGGTCGAACGACACGCCGTACACCTACCAGATCTACGAGCCGGTCTACGGCTACCACTACCTGAAGCGGCCGTTCCAGTTGGTGCCCAAGCTGGCCACCGAAGTCGTCAAGCCGCGGTATGTCGACAAAGCAGGCCAGCCGCTGGCCGACGACGCGCCGGCCGAGCTGGTCGCCGAGAGCATCTACGACGTGCCGATCAAGTCGGGTGTTAGGTACCAACCCCACCCGGCGTTTGCACTCGACGACAAGGGCCGGGCGCGTTACCACGCGATGACCCCGGGCGAGCTTGGCCAGCGCCGCACGCCGCTGGACTTTGAGCACCAGGGCACGCGCGAACTGGTGGCCGAGGATTTTGTCTACGCGCTCAAGCGCCATGCCACGACACGCATCACGACGCCGATCTTCAGCACCTTTGCCGAATATGTGGTTGGCTTGAAGGAGTATGGCGAACTGATCAAGGCCGAGGACTCGAAGCTCCGCCAGGGGCTCGACCCGGCAAGCCAGGACAAACCGTTTCTGGACTTTCGCCGCTGGCCACTGAGTGGGGTCAGCGCGCCAGAAAAGCATCTGCTGCGCATCCGCATCAAGGGCAAGTATCCGCAGTGGAGCTACTGGATGCAGATGACCTTCGTGGCCCCGGTGCCTTGGGAGGCGGATGCCTTTTACGCCCAGCCCGGCCTGGCCGCAGTCGGCCTGACACTCGACCGCTGGCCGGTGGGCACGGGGCCGTACATGATGACCGAGTTCATCCAGGACCGGCGCCATGTCTTGCAGCGCAACCCCAACTATCGAGGTGAGCCGTACCCTTGTGAGGGCATGCCCGGCGACCGCGAAGCCGGGCTGCTGGCCGACTGCGGCAAACGCACGCCCTTCATCGACAGGATGGTCTTCACGGTCGAGCGCGAGGCTGTGCCGCAGCGTGGCAAGTTCCGCCAAGGTTTTTACGACATCGAAGTCTTCGAGCGCACCGATACCGGCATGGACTACATCGTCGCGATGCAGGACTCAGAAGACGTGCGTCGCGAGTATCTGGACAAGGCTTTCCGCCTCGCCCGCGGCTCCGATGTGAACAGCTATTTCATCGGCTTCAATATGCTCGACCCGGTGATCGGCGATGGCGCATCGCCCGACCAGGCGGCGCGCAACCGCAAGCTGCGCCAGGCGATCGCGATCGCCATCGACTGGGAGGAATACGCCAAGATCTTCCCCAAGAAGGCCGGCGATACCGCGATGAGCCCGCTGCCGCCGGGCATCTTCGGCTCGCGCGAGGGCACGCCAGAAGGCGTCAACCCGGTGACACATACCTGGGTCGGCGACAAGGCAGGCGGCAAGGCGGTGCGGCGCTCGATTGACGAAGCGAAGAAGCTCGTCGCCGAGGCGGGCTACCCAAGCGGGCGCGACGCCAAGACCGGGCGCCCGCTGGTGTTGAACTACGACTACTACGCACCGGCCACACCCGAGCGCAAACCCGAGATGGACTGGGTCGTGCGGCAGTTTGCCAAGATCGATGTGCAGCTCGAGATCAGGGCGACCGACAACAACCAGTTCCAGGACAAGGTGCGCAAAGGCAAGTACCAGGTCTTCTGGCTCGGCTGGAACGCCGACTATCCCGATGCCGAGAACTTCTTGTTCCTGCTCTGGGGCCCGGCGGGCAAGACCAAGTTTGATGGCGAGAACACCTCGAACTTTGCGCATGCCGAATACGACCGCCTCTTTGTGCAGATGAAAACACTCGAAGACGGCCCGACCAAACAGGCCTTGATCGACAAACTGGTGCGCATCGCGCAAGACGAGGCGCCGTGGACGATGGGCTTTTTCCCGTTTGCGTCGGCAGCCACGCAGTCCTGGGTGCACAACTACAAGTCCGCCATCCTGGTGCGTGACCAGGGGCGTTATCTGCGCCTGGATACCGCCCAGCGCGCCGAGCGTCTGGCGCAATGGAACGCGCCGGTGTGGTGGCCGCTGGTGCTGATGGTGGCGGCGGTAGTTGCGCTCATCGCGATCGGCCGGCGCACGATGCAAAAGCGCGAACGCATGAACGCGCGCGGCGAGGTGCTGCCGACATGAAGCGCCGATGCTGAGCTTCCTCGCCCGCCGCATCGCCTACGCCGCGCTGATCTTGCTCGGCGTCAACCTGGCGACCTTCATCCTCTTTTTCACCGTCAATACACCCGACGACATGGCGCGTCTCAACCTGGGTGGCAAGCGCGTTACGCAAGAAGCGATCGAGAAGTGGAAGTCAGAACGCGGTTACGACAAGCCGATGTATTTGAACGCCAAGGAGCAGGGCGCCAAGCAGGTCACCGAGACGATTTTCTGGGAGCGATCGGTGTCGCTGTTCGCGCTGGACTTCGGCCGCGCCGATGGTGAGAGCGCCGGTGATATCGGCCACGAGGTCGGCACCCGGATGTGGGTCAGCCTGCAATTTGCGCTGCCGCTGTTTGTCTTGCAGGTGTTTGCCAGCGTCGCCTTTGCGCTGCTGCTCGTGATGTTCCGCCACACGCGGCTGGATTTCTGGGGCGTGGTGTTGTGTGTGGTGATGCTGTCGATCTCGAGCCTGTTCTACATCATCGTCGGCCAGGTGTTGTTCTCGCGCGTGCTCAATCTCGCGCCGATCTCGGGTTATGCCGGCGGCTGGGATTTGCTCAAATTTCTGGTGCTGCCGATCGGGCTGAACCTGTTGTCGCGCCTGGGTGGCGAGGCGCGCCTGTACCGCGCGATGTTTCTCGAAGAATCGGCCAAGGACTATGTGCGCACCGCGCGCGCCAAGGGCCTGGGCGAGATGACCGTGCTGCGCCGGCATGTGCTGCGCAACGCACTGATCCCGATCATCACCAGCGCCGGCAGTTATCTGCCCTATGTCTTTCTCGGCAGCCTGGTGTTCGAGAGTTTCTTCGGCCTGCCCGGCCTGGGCGCGTATGTCATCGAAGCCATCGGCAAACAGGACTTTGCGATCGTGCGCACGATGGTCTTCTTGAGTTCGCTGCTCTACATCGCGACCTTCGTGATGATCGACGTCGCCTACACCTGGGCCGACCCGCGGGTGCGGCTGGCCTGAGCCGCGGCGGAACAAGACATGCCCAAATTTGTCTGGCTCTGGACCGACGTCACGATGTGGCTGCTGGTTGCCGCCTTGATCGGCTACATCGTGATGGTGCTGCGCAGCCCGGCGTTGGCGGCGAGCTGGCGCAAGGTCTTCCAGGACACCGCGGCGATGTGCTCGTCGATCATCCTGGTCTTGTGCCTGGGCGTGACCCTGCTCGACAGCGTCCACTTCCGTACGTTGTTGCCACCGGCGCCGGGTGTGGCCGATGCTGCGCCGGCCTACGACACCCGAACGCGCAGTGTTTTTGATGCGCTGATGGCCGACCTGGTGAATGCACGCGAAGCGACCTACTCGCGGCCGCTGTCGTACGTTGCGTTCACGAAGGAGTCATTCGAGGTCAATGGACAGTTGCAGCGGGTTGCGCCGCGGCTGAAGTTTGGCGGCGTACATCTGCGCGAACCGGACAACGAATGGTTGTCCGATCTGGTCGCCCGTGCCAATGCCGGCCTGTTGGGCGGCGTGGTTGCGGCGCTGCTGATGTCGGTGCTGCTGATTGGTGTCATCGCGCGTGCCGGTAAACATCCGTTCGCTGCGATGGCGGGCAGCATCCGCCGCGGCGAAACCGCGCTGCCCTGGCGCGCGGCGATCATCACGCTGTGGGTGCTGGCCATCGTCGTCGGCGTGGCGACATCGCTGTCCGGGCCTTATCACCTGCTCGGCACCGACCTCACCGGCAACGACGTGCTGTACCAGTCGCTGAAAAGCATCCGCACCGCGTTTGTGATCGGCGCGCTGGCGACGATCGCGACGCTGCCGCTGGCGGTGGTGCTCGGCATCATGGCCGGTTATTTCAAAGGCTGGGTCGACGAACTGATCCAGTACCTCTACACGGTTTTGTCGTCGGTGCCCAACGTGTTGTTGATCGCGGCCTGCGTGCTGATGGTGCAGGTCTTCCTGGACAAAAACCCCGAGCTCTTCGAGACCGGTGCCGAGCGCGCTGACCTGAAACTCTTCCTGCTCTGCACCGTGCTCGGCCTGACCGGTTGGGCGGGCCTGTGCCGGCTGCTGCGCGGCGAGACGATGAAGCTGCGCGAGCTGGAGTATGTGCAGGCGGCGACCGCCTTCGGCGTCAGCGATTCACGAATCATGCTGCGGCATATCTTTCCCAACGTCGCGCACCTGATGTTGATCGTCACGGTGCTCGAATTTTCATCGCTGATCCTTTACGAGGCGGTGCTGTCTTATGTTGGCGTTGGCGTCGACCCTTCGATGAACAGCTTCGGCGGCATGATCAACCTGGCGCGCAACGAGATGAGCCGTGACCCCGTGGTGTGGTGGAGCTTCGCCGCAGCCTTCGGCTTCATGGTCACGCTGGTGCTGGCGGCCAACCTCTTTGCCGACGGCGTTCGTGATGCGTTCGACCCGCGCTCGCGGGTGTTTCGGCGCAAGCGCTTGGTGGCCAGGGGC
>JANOKR010000632.1:0-4858 GCA_031419315.1 Betaproteobacteria bacterium | reverse complement strand
GACGATCGATACCGCCGACGGCGTCAGCCTTGAGCTGCATCCGGCTTGGGTGCAGCGCGCGCCCCACCGGCTGCGCAACCACATCCCGCTGCGCACCTGGCAGGCGGCGCTGGGCGCGGTGCCGGCAGCGGTGCCGGCGGCGGAGTCGTCATCGCTGTCGTCATCGCTGTCGTCATCTCGGTCGGAATCGAAGCGATGACGATGCTGGTTTTGTTATCTCCCGCAAAGTCACTCGACTTCGGCCGGCGCGTGCCGGCCGCCGTGACGCGGCGGATCACCGAGCCCACCTTCCTGGCGCAGGCGGCCGGGCTGATCGACGTGATGCGGCGCCAGTCGGCCACGCAGGTCGCCGCGCTGATGGATCTGTCGCCGGCGCTGGCTGCACTTAATGTCGAACGTTATGCAGCCTGGCAGGCCGTGGCGGTAATGCCGGCGGCCAGGCCGGCCGTGCTGGCTTTTGATGGGGATGTCTATGGCGGGCTCGACGCAGCCACGCTGAAGGCCGCCGACCTCGACTGGGCGCAGGCGCACCTGGTGCTGCTGTCGGGCCTGTATGGCGCCTTGCGGCCGCTCGACCTGATGCAGCCGCACCGGCTGGAAATGGGCACCGCGCTCAAGACCCGGCATGGCAAGGATCTGTACGCCTACTGGGGCGACACCGTGGCGGCCTACCTCAACACGCGGCTGGCCGGTGTGCCGCGGCCGCTGGTCGTCAACCTGGCGTCGCAGGAATATGCCCGCGTTGCGCTGCGCCCGGCGCTCGCTGCGCGTGTCATCCACTGCCAGTTCGAAGACTGGAAGGACGGCCGCTACAAGGTCATCAGCTTCTTTGCCAAACGTGCGCGCGGGCTGATGGCGCGTTTTGTGGTCCAAAAGCGGCTGCGTTCAGCGGCTGGTTTGAAAGCCTTCGACACCGAAGGCTACAAATTTGACGCCGCCTCGAGCGAGCCTGAGCGCCTGGTCTTCAGGCGCCGGCTGGAGTAGCCCGGCGACTTCAGCGAAAATCGAGGCCATGAACGCGAGCACCCAGCAAATCACGCCGGAGCTGCGCCGCTGGATCGTCGCCCAGGCCGAGGCCGGCTGCCAGCCCGAGGATGTGGTCAAGGCGATGCAGGCCAGCGGCTGGGCCGAAGACGTGGCGCTGGCGGCGATGGAAGAGACCCTGCGCGGGCGGCTGGCTGAAGTGCGGGCCGATGGACGCGGCGCGGCGCGGCCTGAGGTCTACGGCGAGGCCGGTGCAGCCTTGCGCAGCGATATTCCCCAAGGCGCCAGAGTGCCGCGGCCGGCGATCGACGAAGGTGCCACCGAGATCGTCATCGACGGCCATGTGGTGCAGGTCGTGGTCTCGATGCAGGCGCCACAATTGGTGGTCTTCGGGCATCTGCTCACCGACGCCGAGTGTGATGGCCTGATGGACTTGTCGCGGCCGCGCCTGGAGCGCAGCGAAACGGTGAAAAACGATACCGGCGGCAGCGAGGTCAACCCCTCGCGCACCAGCGACGGCATGTTTTTCACGCGCGGCGAAACGACCCTCATCGATCGGGTCGAGCGCCGCATCGCGGCCCTGGTCAACTGGCCGCTCGACCATGGCGAGGGTTTGCAGATCCTGCGCTACCGCCCTGGCGCCGAATACAAACCGCATCACGATTATTTCGACCCGGTGCACGCCGGCACACCACGCATCCTGGAGCGCGGCGGCCAGCGCGTGGCGACGATCGTGACCTACCTCAACCAGCCTGAGCGCGGTGGTGCGACGATCTTCCCCGATGTCGGCCTGCAGGTCGCGCCGGTGCGTGGCAGCGCGGTCTTTTTCACCTACGACCGCCCGCACAAGGTGACCCGCACGCTGCACGGCGGCGCGCCGGTGCTGGCCGGCGAAAAGTGGGTCGCGACGAAGTGGTTGCGCGAGCGTGTGTTTACCTGAACCCGGCACCGAGTACGACTCGGTTTCGCGCGTTCGGGCAGCGGCCCGCGCAGAGCCGGCGCAAGGGGTGGCCCGGCTACGTTTATGGAATTCTTATGCACTCCGCCGGGCCACCCCTCGCACCGGCTCTACGATCAACAATCTCGGCGTTCGAAAGGTCGAACAAACCAGCGCGCTGAGTTGGTTTTCTCAACACCCAACCCGCCATCGGCTCAGCCGGGATTGGGGGGGCCGGCGCAGGGCGTAAGAATTCCACAACCGAAGCCGGCCACCTCAATTCCGGCCGGGGGGACAAGGGCAGATTGGAGTCGCCGCGTCCAGCCTGCGCCCGAGAACCATGACTGGCCGAATCGGGCCCAACGGTCACACGCGTGTTTTATGCGATTGAACGCAAATCCGTATCAGTCGATGTCCAAGGGCTCCAACGCGCCGAAGGTACTCAGCAGCGCCTCGATCGCCGGGCGGGTTTCGAGCAGGCGCTGAAACTCTTCCGGCGTCACCGCTCGGCTGGTCAGGAAACCCTGGTATTCGTCACAGCCGAGCGACTGCAAGAAAGCCAGCTGCGCCGGGGTCTCGACCCCTTCGGCGATGACCTTGAGCTTCAGGCTGTGGGCCAGCGCGATGATGGCCGTGACGATGGCTTCGTCGTCGGGGTCGCTGTCGAGGTCGCGCACAAACGAGCGGTCGATCTTCAGCGCCGTGATCGGCAGCTTCTTCAAATAGCTCAGCGATGAATAGCCGGTGCCGAAGTCGTCGATCGCCAGGTGCACGCCCATCTCGCTGAGCTGCTGCGCGATGACCAGGCTCAGTTCGGGGTCGGCGAGCAGGATCGATTCGGTGACCTCGAGTTCGAGGCAGCGCGCCGGCACGCCGTGGCTTTGCAGCGCCGCCGCCACCAGCGCCGGCAGGCCGCGTTCACGCAAGTGGGTCGATGCCAGGTTGACGGCCACCGGGATCGGCTCCAGGCCCACCGCCATCCAGGCCGCGGATTGTTTGCACACCGTCCTGATCGCCCACTCGCCGATCGGGATCACCAGGCCCGCGCTTTCGACCAGCGGCACAAAGTCTGCCGGCTGCAGCAGGCCGCGCTCGGGGTGCTGCCAGCGAATCAGGGCTTCGGCACCGACGATGCGCCCGCTGACGACGTCCACCCGCGGCTGGTAGTGCAGCACAAACTCGTCGCGCTCGAGCGCGCGGCGCAAGCTGGATTCGAGTTGCAGGCGCTCCAGCGCACGTTCGTTCATCGACCGGTCGTAGAGCTGGAACCCACCGCGGCCGGCCTCCTTGGCGCGGTACATCGCGGTGTCGGCATTCATCAGCAGGGTGTCGATATCGTTGCCGTCTTCGGGGAAGCTGGCGACCCCGACGCTGCCGCCGACAAATACCTCGGTGCCCTGGATGATCAGCGGCTCGGCCAGGGTCGCGACCAGGCGCCGTGCCACCGTGGCCGGATCCTGTGCCGACTGGACATCGGTGATGAGCACGATGAATTCGTCGCCACCCAGGCGCGCGATGCTGTGCGGGTGATCGTCATCCGGGCCGTCCGGGCCGCCAGGGCTGACCCGGGCGACCGAGTCGTTGGCGCGCAGCGCGCCGGCCAGGCGCTCTGCCGCCAGGCGCAGCAACTCGTCGCCGGCGGGGTGGCCCAGGGTGTCGTTGACACGCTTGAAATTGTCGAGGTCGACAAACATCACCGACAGCCGGCGCTGGTAGCGCTCGGCCTGGGCCAACGCCTTGCCGAGTTGTTCGATGAACAACAGCCGGTTCGGCAGGCCGGTCAGCGGGTCGTAGTAGGCCAGGCGCCGGATCTGCTCTTCGGCGTCCTTGCGCCGCGTGACGTCGTGCACCGCACCAGCCAGGCGTGCGGCCTGGCCGTCGGCGGTGCGCTCGATGAGCTCGACCTGCTGGTGCACATGCCGCACCGTGCCGTCGGCCATGACGATGCGGTGGTCGATCGCAAATCCATCACCTTGTTCGGTGGCGCGCTCGCAGGCACCTTGCAGGCGCAGCGCATCGTCAGCATGCACCGCGGAGAAGAAGCGCTCGGCGGTGACCCGGCTTTCGTCGCCGACATGGCCGACGATGCGCCAGGCCTGCGGTGACGGTGTCACCAGGTCGGCGCGCAGGTCCCATTCCCAGTCGCCCATCTCGCCGATGCGCTGGGCGTTGGACAGGCGCCGCTCGTTCTGCTGCAAATCGTTGATCGCCGAGCTGGCTCGCAGCATGTAGTGCACCCGGTGCGGCAACACCGACCAGTTGATCGGCTTGGTCACGAAGTCGGTGGCGCCGACCTCGAACGCACGTTCGATCGACTGCGTATCGTTGAGGCCGGTCATCATGACCACCGGCACCCGCATGCCGCCGGGCAGGCGGCGCAGTTCGGCGCAAACCGTGAAGCCGTCCATCACCGGCATGCTCACGTCCAGCAGCACCAGGTCGGGCAGTTGCGCACGCAAGGCGTCGAGCGCGAGCTGGCCGTCGGCCGCTTCACTGACCGCGAAGCCGGCCTTGGTCAAGGTGGCGCGGGTCAGGCGCCGGCCGCCGGCATCGTCGTCGACGACCAGGATGCGCGCCGGGCCGTTCATTTGGACTGCTCCATTTCGGCGACCAGCGCGGTGCGCAACTGGTCGAGCATCGGGCCGACCGCGGCGACCAGCGTGTCGATGCCTTCGGCCTGTTGGGCCTTGGCCAGGCGTTCGAGCTCACGGCAAAGATCGCCGAGCGCGCTGGCGCCGACATTCAGGCTCGACGACTTCAGCGCATGCGCGACACGGCCGATCTCTGCAAGCTGCTGCGCGGCCAGCGCCGCGTGCAGCCGCGCCAGTTGTTGCGGCGCTTCGTCGAGGTAGAGCTGGATGACCTCGACGAGCACCGTGCCGTCGTCGTCCACGGCGCGGATATTGTCCAGCGCCGCGCGGTCGAGCAGCGCGGGTG
>JANOKR010000631.1:0-3632 GCA_031419315.1 Betaproteobacteria bacterium | reverse complement strand
CATCCTGGCGCCCTGGATCACATTCAGCCCGATGCCGCCGAGGCCGAAGACGACCACGTTCGCGCCGGCTTCGACCTTGGCCGTGAAGACCACTGCGCCGATACCGGTGGTGACGCCGCAGCCGATGTAGCAGACCTTGTCGAACGGCGCGTCCTTGCGGATCTTAGCCAACGCGATCTCGGGCACGACGATGTGGTTGGCGAAGGTGCTCGTGCCCATGTAGTGCAACACCGGCTGAGCCCCGATCGAAAAGCGCGAGCTGCCGTCGGGCATCAGGCCACGCCCCTGCGTGCCGCGGATCTGCTGGCAAAGATTGGTCTTGCGCGAAAGGCAGAACTTGCACTGCCGGCATTCGGGGGTGTACAGCGGGATGACATGGTCGTCGCGCTTGACGCTCGTAACGCCGGGGCCGACCTCGAGCACCACACCGGCGCCTTCGTGGCCCAGGATCGCCGGGAACAGGCCTTCGGGGTCGGCGCCAGAGAGCGTGAACTGGTCGGTGTGGCAGATGCCGGTGGCGCGGACTTCGACCAGCACTTCGCCGGCCTGCGGGCCTTGCAGGTCGACGGTTTCGATCGTCAGCGGGGCGCCGGCCTTCCAGGCCACGGCAGCGCGGGTTTTCATCAAAGCTCTCCTGATGCGGGGTTGGCGCGAGCGTAATGCACACAAGCGACGAAGCACCGCCGCACGGGAGCATCGAAGCACCGCCGCACCGAAGCCCCGCACCGCCGCAATGCGCCGCGGCCGGATGCGCCTACCAGGTCACCCCGACAAAAGCCTTCACCCGCCGCCCGCTCGGGTCGTTGATGATCTGCACCCCGCCTTGCACGGTGGCGTCTTCGAGCACCACCTTGCCGGTGATGTCGAGTTTTTTCGTCTTGCCGTCCTGGACATACTCGATCTCGATGCGGTTGCCCGACTTGGCCTTGAAGACCAGCTTGGTCGCGATCGTCGTCACCTCCGGGCCGCCGGGTGCGGTGCTCTTGCGATAGGCAAAGTCCCAGCTCAGCTCGCCCTTCTTGAGCTGCACCTGCAGCGAGCCGCCGACCTCGACGACCTGCGAGTTCGGGCCCTTGGTCCTGCCGACATACAGCGACAGCGCGCCGCGCGCCACGTCCCACTCGAAGGTGGTCTGGATCTGGATGCGCGACTTGCGCACACCACCGTCCTTGACATCGTCGATCTGGAAGACCAGCGTGAAGCCGGGCTTGATTTCCAGGCTGCCCATGAACTGCAGGCGGCGTCGGCCGTTGCTCGCCGACTCGTAGTCCAGCGCCAGGTGGTTGCGGGTCGGGTCGACCTTCACCGCCGCCGGCAGGTCGAGCGGCTTGGCCGCGATCTCCAGCGCCGGGTCGTCGAGCAGGAAGTGCAGCCGGATCTCGTTATCGGCATTGTCAGCCGCACCGGCCTTGCGCTCCCACTGCCCCGCCAGCACCAGACTCGACGGTGCGCGCGAGATCTCCTTGTCGGCAAACTGGAAACGAAAGCGCGACTTGCTGTCTTCGATATAGCCGTCCAGAGTCGACTGCACGCCGTTGATCTCGAGCACCAGGTTGCCGTTGGGCAGCAGGCCGAATTTGCAGCGCAGCTCGAACTCGAAATTGTTGTCGCCATCGGGGTCGACGACGAGGCGGTTGCCCGCCAGCTTGAAACGCGGCTGGCCTTCGGTGGTGGTGCGCCCGGTGAAAGCGACCCGACTGCCCTGGCTGATCGTCAACTGGTTGTTGGCGTTGAAGGCCCAGACGATGCCGTCGATATCAACCGTGCCGCCGCCGGCGGCCTTCTTCAGGCGCAGCTGGTTCTTTGCGGTGGTCGACCAGGTGCCGACATCGTTGGCCGCGCTGTCGAGCACACGCCCGTCGCTATCGAACTGGAGCATCTGGCCGGCAACTTCGATCGGAAACTGTCTCATGGTGGGCTCTCCTGCTGCGGGGTTAAAGCTAACGTTTCACCTGGCGCTGCATTGAACTGCGGCTCAAGGGATCGACCAGGAACTGACGGTGAAATACAGCCGGCCACGCCGGTGTTCTGGCGCGACGTTGCCGACCGGGCGCGCCCAGTCCAGCCGCATCGTGACGCGGTCGCTGTAGACATAACGCAGGCCGGCGCCGAGCCCGGCTTTGCGGCCGCTCAATCCTGCGCCAGCGCCGCCGAGACCGCCGATATCGGCGATGAAGGCCAGCGCCACGCTGCGCCGCAATGTCCGCGCCAGCGAGGGCGATTGCGGCGTCCAGGGCAGCGGCATCCAATATTCGTTTTGCAGCACCCAGGCGCGGCGCGCCGATGCGGCGTCGGCGCGGTAACCGCGCACCGAATCCTCGCCCCCAAACGTCGGCCATTCGCTGGCCGGCGCGGCGCCGCGCACGGCGCGCGCGTGCAGGCGCAAATCCCAGCGCTTCAGCGCGCCGACAAACTGGTGATGGGCAAAGTCAATGCCGGCTTTTGTAAACCGTTGGCCATCGGCGCTGCCACGCGCCAGCGACAGCGTCGCTTCGACCTGCGCCGAAGCAGGAGTGCGTGCCCAGGTCTTGGCGACTTGCCAGGACAGGTCGGCCAGGCGGATGTGGCTGCGGCTGGTACTGCCCGCCGCGGCCGCCGGGGTGGTTTTGGTGCGGTAGTCGGCAAGGCCGAAGTCGATGTGGCTGAAGCTCGCCGCCTCGTCGCGCCAGAGCTCGAGCGTGGTGCGCAATTCGCCGCCATCGCTGCGCGTGTCGGCAACGATGCTGCCAGCACTGCCATTGCTGCCGCCTGCCAGGGTGCGCGCCGGGTCGAAGTCAGAGTAGCCGCGCAGCGACAACTGCAAGCGCCGCTGCAAGCGGTCGAAAGCGACGAAGTCGCGGCTGTAGCTGAACGCGCCCGAGGCCTTGGCCTGCTGACCCAGGCGCAGCGACCAGGTGTCTTCTTTGCTCAAGCCGACGCGGCTGAATTCGAGCGTCGCCAGCAGCGGCTTGCCGGCCTGGTATTCGGCACTCAGGTCGAGGCGGTGGCGGTGTTCGCCGGCCGCGGGCAGCGGCTTGGTGCTGTTGCCGCTGTCGCTGCCCGCCGCGCCGGCTTTGGACTTCGGCTGCACGATATCGGCGTTTTCGGTGACCGCCAGCGCATCCGTATCCTTGATCTGCGACAGCGGCGCCGGCGCCGCACCGGCCTGCGGGCAGTCACGAAGCTCGCTCGCAACCACGCCGCTGACAGCGGCCGCAGCAGCACCGCCGGCCGGCTGCACGATCAGGCTGGCGACGGTGCGGCGCTGGGCCGGCAGCTCGCGCTCCAGCGCCAGTTTTGACTCGTAGCCGATCAGCGCTGTGCGCTGCAAACGCTGTGCGAGCGCGCGCCGCGTCATGACCTCGCTGCCAAACTGCAACTGCGCGCCGAGACCTTCAAGCAGATTCAAGCGCAGCGTCGCCGGCCGCCGGCCGGTCGCTGGCAGCGGCTCTTTCCATACCGCTTCGGCAACGCAGACGTAGTCCGCCGGCCGCGCCATCACGCGGCTGAAATCACTGGTCGGCAGCAGCAGGTACAAGACCCGCCGCAGCGTGGCAGCGTCAGCCGGATCGGCTTCGACATAAACGTCTTCGATCACCGGGTCGGGCGCGAGGTGGATGCGGCCGCCAAAATTGGCGCGCGCAAAACTCGGC
>JANOKR010000630.1:0-16407 GCA_031419315.1 Betaproteobacteria bacterium | reverse complement strand
CGCCTGCCGCCATGCGCATTCAGAGTTAGGCATCAGCGCCGCACTCATCATGTGCTTCCTGCGCCATCTGAGCGAAGAGGCCGCGCTGGCCACGCTGGATGAGGCGCTGCCCTACCGCGAGCACTTCATCGGCGTCGGCCTGGACAGCGGCGAGCAGGGCAACCCGCCGGAAAAGTTTGCGCGGGTTTTTGCACGCTGCCGCGAACTGGGCCTGCACCTCGTCGCGCACGCTGGCGAAGAAGGCCCGCCGGCGTATATCGAGGCCGCACTCGATGTGCTCAAGGTCCAGCGCATCGACCATGGTGTGCGCTGCGTCGAGAGCCCGCCACTGGTGGCGAGGCTGGCACGCGAGCGCATCCCGCTGACGGTGTGCCCGCTGTCCAACGTCAAGCTGCGGGTCTTCGACACGATGGCCGACCACAACCTCGCCGCGCTGCTCAGCGCCGGTCTGTCTGCGACGGTCAACTCCGACGACCCGGCTTACTTTGGCGGTTATCTCAACGCCAATTTTGTCGAGACCTTTGCGGCCCTGCCGCAACTCGGGCCGCGCCAGGCGTGGCAACTGGCGGCGAACAGTTTTGAGGCCAGCTTCGCGCCGCCTGCCGACAAGGCGCGCTGGCTGGCGCAGCTCGATGCGGCGTTTGTGCAGGCCGCCGCCACGCCATGAGGCTGTCCACCGCCCGCATCTTTGTGCGCGATCTCGATTCGGCGCTGCGCTTTTACCGCGACCAACTCGGCCTGCCGTTGCACGCCGACGGCGCGCTGCACGGCTACTTGGTTTTTGCCGACGCTGGCCTGCGGCTGGTGGTCGAAGTCGTGCCCGCTGACGCGCCGCAAGACGACCAGATCCTCGTCGCGCGTTTTTCCGGGCTGTCGTTTGCGGTCGACGATATCGCCGCCGACCACGCCCGGCTGTCGGCCAACGGTGTGCGCTTCGCGGCCGCGCCAGAGCAGCAGTCGTGGGGCGGCTGGCTGGCGACCTTCTTCGACCCCGCGGGCAACCAGCTTCAACTTGTGCAAGACCCGTAGGCCACGCTCGGGTCAAGCCGGACGCGGTAGCGAAGCAGCCGACGGCGCCAACGGCGCGCCGATGCGCCACAACACCCCGGCCGGATCGATGAGCACGAAGTCGCGCTGCCCCCAGGGCTGATCCCGCGGCGGCTCGGCACGCACACCGGCGAAGGCGAGCACGCCACTGGCTTGCACATGTGCCCACCAGACATCGGCATCTTCGACCCAGAGGTGCATGACGGTATTTTCGGCGTGGCCCGGCGCCTTGAAATCCTGCAACAGAAAAACAGCAGCGCCGGCTTTCAACGAAGCCATCGCGTCGGCCTGCCAGACGACGTCAAAGCCGAGTGCGCGATAGAACTGCAGCGACAACAAAAAGTCGTGCGCCGGGATGAAGGGCTTGAGTTCGACGATCGCGGGGGTGGTGTTCATCGTTTGCTCGTTGTGCCGATGTTCGTGCCGATGTTAGTGCCCCAGCGCGCGTGCTCAGGCGGTCATGCTCAGGCGGTCGTCGCGGCTTCAAGCGCGGCTTGGAGCGCCCCCGCCTGCGGCCCGAACGCAAACGCATCCATGCCGAGGTCGCCGAAGACCAGGCTCGCATGCACCCGGCGCACCGGCGCCTCGCGCCCGCCGGCACCGGCGGCCACGTAGTAGGGCAGCAGATGTTCGTCGGTGGGGTGCATCAAGACCGCATGCGGGGCCTGGGCGCGGTACGCCAGCAGGGCGTCCCAATCACGCGCTGCACCACGCTGTGCAAACCAGTCGCGGAAGGCGCTGCTCTCCGGCGTGGCAGCGCGGTCGGGCTGCGGGTGCAGGCCGCCGCCGGCAAATACCCGGCGCAGGTTGTGCGTGATGCTGCCGCTGCCGATGATGAGCACGCCTTCGTCGGCGAGTGGCGCAAGCGCTTCACCGAGCGCGAACAACTGGGCCGGCGACCAGTTGGGCGGCCAGGCCAGCGGCAGCACCGGGATATCGGCGTCGGGGAACATATAGCGCAGCGGTGTCCAGATGCCATGGTCGAGGCCGCCTTCGCGGCTGACATGCACCGGCAGGCCAGCGCCTTGCAGCAGCGTTTGCACCCGCTCGGCGAGGGCCGGCGCGCCGGGCGCGTCATAGCGTAGCGTGTAGAGCTTGTCGTCGAAGCCGCCGAAGTCGTAGACCGCGGCGTGGTGGGGCGCTGCCAGCAGCACCGGCTCGCGGGTCAGGCTGTGTGCCGACGCGATCAGGATCGCTTTGGGCCGGCCGAAACGCGCCGCGATCACCGGCCCGAGGTCTTGCATGAAGGCGCCGGCCTCGCGTGGCTCGAGCGCGGTCATCGGCGAGCCGTGCGAGAGGTAGAGCGACGGCAGCGTGGTCGGTGTCGTGGTGCGCGTCGTGGTGGCAGCGGTGGCGGTGGTGTTGACGGTGCTGGCGATGGTGGTGGTCGAGTTCATGAGCCTATTGAACCACCGCCGCCGCGGCGCCGGTTTCAACGCCACTGCACGCAGGATTCACCCCGGCGCCACCGCCCGGCCCTGCTCGTGTACCGTAGTGGGCATGAACGAACCCCTTGCCCGCGGCCCGTCGATCTTTGCCCTCGCCTGGCAGCAGACGCGGCGCGACTTTCGCGCTGGCGAATTGCGCCTGCTCGCGCTGGCCGTCACGCTGGCCGTGGCCGCGCTGTCGGCAGTCGGGTTTTTTGCCGACCGCCTCGAAGCCGGCCTGGCCCGCGATGCGCGTCAGATGCTGGGCGGCGACGCCATCGTCTCCAGCGACAAGCCGACACCGCCCGAGTTGCTGACGCAGGCGCGCAGCCTGGGCCTGGACCTGGCGACCACGATCGCTTTCCCGAGCATGGCGCGCGCGCCCGACGACAAGGGCGGTGCATCGCGCCTGGTCTCGGCCAAGGCGGTCAGCGCGGCCTATCCGCTGCGCGGCAAACTGCAGTTGAAGGACGGCGCCGACGCCGCGGTGCAGACCCTGGCCGCGGCGCCGCAGCCCGGCACCGTCTGGGTCGATGCCGCGGTGCTCGATTCGCTGGGCGTGCAGGTCGGCGACACGCTGCTGCTTGGCGATGCGACGTTGAAGATCGCGCGCATCATCGTCATCGAACCCGACCGCGGCGCCGGCTTCATCGGCTTTGCGCCGCGGGTGATGTTCAACGAAGCCGACCTTGCGGCCACCGCGCTGATCCAGCCGGCCAGCCGCGTGACGTACCGGCTCGCCGTCGCCGCGCCGACCACGCTGCGCGCAGGCGACGCGGTGCTGAAGCGTTTTGTCGACAACGCCGAGGCGCGCATCAAGGCCGTGCCGATGCGCGGCGTGCGTGTCGAGTCGCTGCAAAACGGGCGCCCTGAAATGCGCCAGACGCTAGACCGCGCCGAAAAATTCCTCAACCTGGTCGCGCTGCTGGCGGCGCTGCTGGCCGCGGTGGCGGTGGCCATTGCAGCGCGCGATTTTGCGGCCAGCCATCTCGATACCGCGGCGATGCTGCGTGTGCTCGGCCTGCCGCAGCGGCGCATTGCCGGCGCCTACGCGGCGCAGTTTGCAGTCATCGGTTTGCTCGCCAGCGCGGCCGGCGTGGCGATCGGGTACGCGGTGCACTACGTCTTTGTCTGGTTGCTCGCCGGGCTCGTCGATGCCAGCCTGCCGGCGCCGGGTTTTTGGCCGGCGCTGTTTGGGGTTGGTGTCGGCATGACGCTGCTGTTGGGCTTCGGCTTGCCGCCGGTCCTGCAACTGGCGCAGGTGCCGCCGCTGCGTGTCATCCGGCGCGATGTCGGCGCGCTCAAGGCGTCGTCGATCGGTGTGCTCGCGGCGGGCGCGATCGGGTTCACCGGGCTGCTGCTCGCGGTGTCGTCGGACATCAAGCTCGGTGCCATCGTGGTCGGTGGTTTTGGGGTTGCGGTGGCGGTATTTGCCGGCCTGGCCTGGGCTTGCCTGCGCCTGCTCGTGCGTGCGGTGCCCGAGACCCGCGCGCCGCGCTGGCTGGTGCTGGCGACACGCCAGATCGCGGCGCGGCCGGCGTTTGCGGTGTTGCAGGTCTCGGCGCTGTCGGTCGGCCTGCTCGCACTGGTGCTGCTCGTGCTGCTGCGCACCGACCTCGTCAACAGTTGGCGCCGCGCGACGCCGGCCGATGCGCCGAACCGCTTTGTCATCAACCTGCAGCCAGAACAAGCGGATGCATTCCGCAAGGCGATCACCGCTGCCGGCGTGCCGCGATTCGACTGGTACCCGATGATCCGCGGCCGCCTCGTCGCGATCAATGGCAAGACCGTGACGCCGGCAAGTTTTACCGACGAACGTGCGCAGCGCCTCGCCGACCGCGAGTTCAACTTGAGCCACGCGGCGCAGCCGCCTGCGCACAACGAAGTGGTGGCCGGCCGCTGGACCGCCGACGAAGCCGATGCGCTGAGTGTCGAAGAAGGCCTCGCGCAGACACTCGGTGTGAAGCTCGGTGACAGCCTCGGCTTTGACATCGCCGGCCAGGTCAGGAGCGGGCGCATCACCAGCCTGCGCAAGGTCGACTGGGGTTCGATGCGGGTCAATTTTTTTGTTGTCTTCCCGCAGACGGCGGTCGACGGCCTGCCGGTGAGCTACATCAGCGCTTTCCGTGCCCCCGAGACGACGGGCTTCGACAATGCGCTGAGCCGCGAATTCCCGAATATCACCAATGTCGATGTCTCGGCGTCGATCGCGCAGGTGCAGAAGGTGCTCGACCAGGTCATCCGCGCGGTCGAGTTTTTATTCGGCTTCACGCTCGCCGCCGGCATGGTCGTGCTTTTTGCCGCGATCACCGCCACTCGCGAAGCGCGTGCGCGCGAGTTCGCCATCATGCGGGCCTTTGGTGCGAGCAGCCGGCTGCTAAGCCAGGTGCAGCGTGCCGAGCTTTTGGGGGTCGGTGCGCTGGCCGGTTTTCTGGCCTCGATCGCAGCCATCGCGGTGGGCTGGGCGCTGGCCAAATATGCCTTCGAATTCACCTGGGCGCCTTCGCCCTGGGTGCCGCTGGCCGGCAGCGCGGCGGGGGCCTTGCTCGCGCTGGCGGCGGGCTGGTGGGGCTTGCGCGAGGTGCTGCGCCGGCCGGTGGTCGAGACGCTGCGCAGCGCTTCGATGGAGTGACGCGGCAGCGGCGCGCTGTTTTCTTGACCGTCGCGATCACCGTCCAGCGCGGGGACTCACTGCAGCATCGGTTCGACCAGTCCGAGATCGGGGCTGGCAATCAGTTTTTCGATATCAACCAGGATCAGCCTGCGGCCCTGTACAACACCGATGGCCAGTTGGTGGCCACGCTCGACGCCCGAGTCGGACTCCAATGCCGGAAGCATTTGTGACTGAGTCAGTGTGATCACATCGGATACCGCATCGACGAGCAATCCGATGATGCGGCTGCCCGTGTTGAGCACGATGACGGCGCTAAGGCAGTCGCAGCTGGCGCTGGCGAGACCGAGCTTCAGACGCATATCGACGACCGGCATCATCACGCCGCGCAGCTTGACAATCCCCTTGATGCAGGCCGGTGCAGTGGTGATGTGCATCGGCTCTTCGTAGGCGCGGATCTCCTGCACGCGCTGCATGTCGACGCCGTACTCCGCGGCACCGAGCCTGAAGGCCAGAAACTCGCGCAAGGTCGTGCTCGAGGCAGCGCCCCGGTGCACTTTGGTCGATGCCGCCTGGTCGCCTGTGATGGCCGTGGCGGTGGCGGTAGCGCTGGCGCTGACGGATTGCGGGCTCATGCGGTGGCGTGTGGATCGACGGCGACAAGGGGTCAGTGATTTTCGGCAGCGCGCCGAACAACTTGATCCGTCCCATCGCGCCGCCCCCTCGCGCCGGCACATTCGACGGCGTAGCCAGCATCCCTTTGCACGACTTTTTTTGGTCCTGCCGCTGCGCGGCGACAATCTGCGCATGACCCCACCGAAGCGACGCGCGCTGCGTGTCTTGCACCTCGAAGACGCCGAAGCCGACCACGAGCTGGCGATGGCCTGGTTGCGCCGCTCCGGTCTCGAAGTGCAGACCGTTCGCATCGAAACCGCTGCGGCGTTTGAGGCCGCGCTGGCCGAGCCCTGGGACGCGATCCTGTCGGACTACAACCTGCCCGGGTTTTCCGGTCTCGACGCGCTGGCGCTGCTGCGCGCCAGCCCGTATGTGCTGCCTTTCATCCTGGTTTCGGGCGAGATCGGTGAGGACACCGCGGTCGAGGCGATGCGCAATGGCGCCAGCGACTACTTGCTCAAGGACAACCTGGCGCGCCTGGCGCCTGCGCTCGAACGCGCCATCGAGGCCAATGAAAGCCGGCGCGCGCGGGTTGTCGCCGACAACGAGCTGGCGCTGTCGCGGCAGCGCCTGTCGCAACTCGCGCAGCATTTGCAGACGAGTGTTGAATCCGAACGCGCGGCGATCGCGCGCGAGATCCATGACGATGTCGGCGGCTCGTTGACGGCGCTGAAATTCGACCTCGCCTGGATCGAGCGCCGTGCCGGCGAAGGCGAGCTGCTCGGCCGCGTGCAGTCGGCGCTGGAAACCGTGACCCACGCCATCGAGGCCACCCAGCGTGTGATCCACAACCTGCGCCCGGCGATCCTGGAGCAGGGCCTGGTTGCGGCGCTGCAATGGATGACCGGGCGTTTTGACAAACGCACCGGCATCGAATGTGTCTTTCGCACCAGCCACGAGACGATGCAATTGCCGGCGCTGCTGCCGCTGGTGGTCTACCGCACGGTGCAAGAGGCGCTGACGAATATCAGCAAACATGCTGCGGCTACACGGGTCACGGTGGACCTGTCGCTGGCGCGCGGATTTCTGTCGGTCGAGGTCAGCGACAACGGCCGCGGTTTTGCGGCCGACGACCTGGCCAAGACCCAGAGTTTCGGCATCCGCGGCCTGCACGAACGCGCTGGCACTGTCGGCGGCTGGATTGACTTGAGCAGCAGCGCCACCGGCACGACGTTGCTGCTGTCGGTGCCGCTGGCCGAAGCCCGCGCCAGCCCGGCCGCAGAATCCGACGATCATCGGCACGACCCTTCGGGTTGGGAAACTCCATGATCGAAGTCATCCTTTGCGACGACCACGCGCTGATCCGTCGCGGCATCCGCGACACCCTGGCCGACGCACCCGATATCCGCGTCGTCGGCGAAGCCGGCGACTATGGCGAGCTGCGCAGCCTGATGCGCGGCACGCGTTGCGACGTGCTCGTGCTCGATATCAACCTGCCCGGGCGCAGCGGCCTGGACGCACTGCACGCGCTGAAAGACGAGGGCACCGAGGTCAAGGTGCTGATCGTGAGCATGCACCCCGAAGACCAGTACGCGATCCGCGCGCTGCGGGCTGGCGCTGCCGGCTACGTCAACAAGGGCGGCGACCCGCAGTTGCTGGTGCAGGCGGTGCGCACGGTGGCGCAGGGGCGCAAATACGTGACGCCGGAAATCGCGCAGATGCTTGTCGAAAGCCTGACCACACCCGTCAGCGACAACCCGCACGAACGCCTGTCCGACCGCGAGCTGCAAACCCTGGTCATGATCGCCTCGGGCAAACGCCTGGCCGACATCGCGCAGGACCTGACGCTGTCACCGAAGACGGTCTCGGTCTACCGCGCGCGGGTGCTTGAAAAGCTCGGCCTGTCGAACAACTCCGAGCTGACCGTGTACGCGATTCGTAACGGCCTGGTTGGCGAGTAGGGGCGCGCGGACGTTCGGCCGCTCGGCATGTCCGCTCGGCAGGCATGTCCGCTCGGCATTGACCGGGTGACCGGAGTTCGCTAGCATAGGCTTTGCCATATGCCAGGAGGCCCGAATGGAAACCACCCGTGATGTCCGGCTCTTTCGCAACGGCCGCAACCAGGCGGTGCGCATCCCGCGTGAGTTCGAGCTGCCGGGCAACGATGCCGTGATGAGCAAGCAGGGTGATGCAATCTTGATCCGGCCGGCACCGAAGCGCTCGCTCCTGGCCTTGCTGAAGACCCTGCAGCCGCTGGAAGAGAGTTTTCCGCAGATCGACGACCCGCTGCCCGAGCCAGTCAAGCTCTGAGATCGTCGCATGGCAGCCGCAGCCGGGCATCGATACCTGCTTGACACCAACGCGGTCTCCGACTTGGTCCGCCACCCGCAGGGCGCGGTCGCGAAGCGGCTGGCGCGCGCGGGTGAGGAGTCCGTCTGCACCAGCGTGATCGTGGCCTGCGAGCTGCGCTACGGCGTTGCCAAGAAAGGGTCGGCCCGGCTGGCAACACAACTGGAGGCAGTGCTTTCACTTCTGCCGGTGCTGGCGCTGGAGCCGGGTGTCGATGAGGTCTACGCCGCGATCCGAAACCTGCTTGAGCGGGCGGGTACCCCCATCGGTGCCAACGATCTGCTGATCGCGGCGCACGCAAAATGCCTCGGCCTGACACTCGTGACCGAGAACCGGCGCGAGTTCGACCGGGTGCCGGGGCTCGCGGTCAGGAGTTGGAGCGCGGCGGCTGGGTGACGGTGTTCACGCGCCGACGCTGCCGCGAAGTCAGTACGACCAGCGCGATGCCGAGGCCGGACAGGGCGAGGGTCGAGGGTTCGGGGATCGGGCGGGTGTTGTCGGCGAGGACGAGGTTGTCTATTTCCATGCCACGCGTGCCGCCGCGGTGGTCAATGAATGCCAACAAGCTGTCAAGTGAAGCGATGTACACATCCGATACCGCGTAGTGCGGAGTCTCAAGCATACCGGCGCCGAAGTCGTAGGTGCCCCAAGCCTCGTTCGCGGCGCCATCGATGACCAGCGACATCTTGACGGGCATGTCGTAGCCGCCGGCGGTATCGAACACGTCGCAGCAGTTGACGGTGAACTTCCATCCGGGACCGGTGTGGTCCGCGAACCAGCCCGCGGCGGCTGTAAAGCCGATGTCCGGACGGTCGGTCAGGAAGATCGCCATGTTGTGCGTGGTGCTCCTGTCTGTTGTTGCGTAGGCATCGACGCTCAGCATCGTGACCAGGCTTGCATCGAGGCTGCCAATCGCGCGACTGACCACGTTGATCTGGCCCGCACCCAGCGCAGTCCGCCCGTCGAGCACCTTGCTCGGAAGATAGGTGCCGTTGCTGACCGGCGCGACGCTGCCCGCAAAGCCGCTCGCCCAGCCACCCTGTCCGATCAAATCGCTGCCGGCCGCATAACTCTCGAAGTCGTCGCTGTACAGCGTGACGGCTGACGCCGGGGCCGTGGCAAACACCGCGCCAAGCGCGAGCGTCAGCGAAGCGGCAAGGCGAAAACGATTCGTTGTCGTGGGCATGGTGCGGATCTCCTTGGGGGTTGTCGGCCGGGGTGCCCGGTCGCTGGTCTGGGGCCGACAAGCTACCCCCCCCCCCTGAAGTCTTCACAATCCCCTGTTCAAGGGGATCGAGCGAAAAACGCCGCCGGTTACGGCAGCAGGCCGCGCAGGTCGAGCAGCAGGCCGGGCAATGCGGCCACCGGCGTGAGGCCGGGGGTCTCGGTCGAGGTGATGTCGAGATATTGCTCGCCCGCGGGCTGGCGGTAGAAGCGGATCAGGCGATTCTCGAGATCGACGATCCAGACCTCGGCAACGCCGTGGCGGGCGTACAGCGGCACCTTGATGCGCTGGTCGTAGGCCAGCGACGTGTCCGAAACTTCGACCAGGAGCAGAACATCGCTGGCAATGGGATGCGATGCGGCGTAGTGATCGGTGCGCGAGCGAACCAGCATCAAGTCCGGCCCGGGTTCCGACCGGTCACCCAGCCGCAGCGGCGTCTGACAGCTGACAAGCGCACGCCCACGAACGGCTTCGACGAGGATCGTGTTGATCCAATTCACGGTGCGCGCATGCGCGCTTTTCATCGGCGCCATATCGATCACCTCGCCGTCGATCAACTCGACCCGGGCATCCGGCGCGAGCACGCCCGCATCGGCCATGCGGTAGTACTCGTCCACCGTGACACGATGACGTTGCAGCAGGCCGGGTTCGTCCAGGGCACCCATCGCATGACTCCACTTGATGCGGTCGGTGTAAGCCGCCCTAGCGCATCTGCGCCAGCACCCGCTCCAGCGCCATCATGAACGGCGCCTGCATCATCGGCAGGGTCAGGAACATGCCGACGAGGCCGACGCCGAGCGTGACCGGGAAGCCGACCGCAAAGATATTGATCTGCGAGGCCACGCGCGAGATCAGGCCGAGCACGAGGTTGACGAAGAGCAGCATCGCGATCAGCGGCAATGCGATCCACAGGCCGGTGGCAAAGATCTCGGCGCCCCAGCGATGCGGCTGCGCCTTGAGCAGGAAGGCAAACGGTTCAAGGGATACCGGAAAGCTCGTGAAACTGTCGACCAGCGCCATCACGATCAGCAGGTGGCCGTTGATGACGACGAACAACCACGATACGGTGGTCGCAAAAAATCGCGCCGTGGCAGTGCCCTGGCTGGCCGTGACGGGGTCGAAGAAGCCGGCGAAGTTCAGGCCCATCTGCAGGCCGATGAGCTCACCGGCGAGCTCGACCGCGGCGAAGACCACGCGCACCGCAAAGCCGAGCGTCAGGCCGATCAGCACCTGCTGCAGGACGAGCATGAATGCCAGCGGCGTATCGAGCGCCAGCGACAGCAGCTCGGGTGCGATCGGTGGCATCGAAGCCTGCGCGGCGATGGCGATGAAAGCGGCCAGCGCGATGCGCACCCGCACCGGCACGCTGCGCGCGCTGAACACCGGCAGCGCCGAAAACAGCGCCAACGCGCGGATGAAGGGCCACAGCAGCGGCGTCAGCCAGGCCAGGATCTCCGCTTCGGTGAACGAGATCAATTCACCGCACCGGGGATCGCCAGCAGCACGCCACGCAGGTAGTCGACCAGCGTGCTCATCATCCAGGGCCCCGCAACGGCGAGCACGGCGACCGCGGCGATGATCTTCGGCACGAAGCTCAAGGTCGCTTCGTTGATCTGCGTCGCGGCCTGGAAGATGCTCACGACGAGGCCGACCACGAGCACCACCACCAGCACCGGCGCCGATACCATGAGCAGCAGGTACAGGCCCTGCTGGCCGGCGGTGAAAACCGATTGTGCGTCCATGGCCGAGAGACTCTTGGCTTCAGGTCACGAAGCTCGCGGCGAGTGAACCCAGCAGCAGGTTCCAGCCGTCGGCGAGCACAAACAACATCAGCTTGAAAGGCAGCGCCACCAGCACCGGGCTCAACATCATCATCCCCAGGCTCATCAGCACGCTGGCCACGATCATGTCGATGACCAGGAACGGGATGAAGATCAAGAAGCCGATCTGGAATGCACTCTTCAACTCGCTGGTCACGAAGGCCGGCACCAGCACGCGCAGCGGCACGGCCTCGCCCTTGATGTCGGCCGGCAGCTTGGCCAGCTTGGCAAAGAGTTGCACATCGGCCTGGCGCGTCTGCTTGAGCATGAACTCGCGCAGCGGCACCTCGCCGCGCTTGAGCGCTTCGTCAAAAGCGATCTGGTTGCTCTGGAAGGGCTGGTAGGCCTGGTCGTAGAGCCGGTCCAGCGTCGGCGACATGACAAAGAAGGTCAGGAACAGGCTCAGGCCCACGATGACCTGGTTCGGCGGCGCAGCCGGTGTGCCCAAAGCCTGGCGCAGCAGCGAGAGCACGATCACGATGCGTGTGAACGAGGTCATCAGCAGCAGCACCGCCGGCAGAAAACTCAAGGCGGTGAAAAACAGCAGGGTCTGGATCGGCACCGAGTAACTCGTGCCGCCGGCACCTTGCGCGACCACCAGCGGCAGGCTGTTGCCCGCGGGCTGCGCCCAGGCGCTGCCCGCGGCCGCGGCGGCGCCGAGCAGCACCGCGGCGGCGATCATTCGCAGCCAGGCCTCAAGGCGCATGGCGTTCGTCCCGGTGGCTGCGCAGCCGCGCCAGCAGCTCGCCAAAACCCGAAAGTGGTGCTGCGGTTGCGGTGCTCGATGCGGTGCTCGATGCGGATGTCGGCGCGCCGCCGGCAACATCATCCTGCGGCGCCATCGTGTGCAGCGTGTTGATGCCGGCCGGCGTCACGCCCAGGACCAGCCAGCGCCGATCGGCTCCGACACCGACCTCGACCGTGACGATGCGCTGCGTGCCGCTCAGCGCCAGCACACCGACGCTGCGCAGGCTGCGCCCGGCACCGGCGCCGCCGATCGGCGTGCGCTTGAGCAGCCACAGCGCGACCGGAATCATCGCGACCACCAGCACAAAGGCCAGCAGCGGCCCCAAGGTCTCGGGCATCAGGTTTTGCTCAGCCGCCGCATGCGCTCGCTCGGCGTCACGATGTCGGTCAGGCGGATGCCGAACTTGTCGTTGACGACCACGACCTCGCCCTGCGCGATCAGGAAGCCGTTGACGAGCACGTCCATCGGCTCGCCGGCGAGCGCGTCGAGCTCGACCACCGAGCCCTGCGCGAGTTGCAGGATGTGCTTGATCGGGACCTTCGTGCGCCCGAGCTCCACGGTGAGCTGCACCGGGATGTCCAGGATCATGTTCAGGTCATTGACTGCACCCTCAACCGCAGCGGCACCAACGGCGAACTTGGCGAACTGCGCCGGCGCAACAGATTCCAGCGGGTTGCTCAGCGCCGAAGACGCTGTCGTCGCGGCGGGCTGGCTTTCGGCCAGCGCCGCGGTCCATTCGGCGGCCATCTGGTCTTCTTCCGACGGGGCGGCGTTTTCTTCAGACATGTTTGTTTTCTCCGAGCCAGCCCTGGTTGGCGCCGGTCAGCAGTTGATCGATCTTGATCGAGTAGTGCCCATTGCTGGTGCCGTAGTGGCAGTCGAAGATCGGCACGCCGTCGATCTTCACGGGGATGATTTTTTCGAGATCGAGCTCGATGAAGTCGCCGGGCTTGAACGACAGCAACTGCTCCACGGTGGCCGGCGCGGTGGCGAGCTCGGCAACGAGCTGGACGTCGGCCGACTGGATCTGGGTCTGCAAGAGGTTGACCCAGCGCCGGTCGGGCTCGCCGGCATCGCCCTGGATCGTCGAATACAGGATGTCGCGGATCGGCTCCAGGGTGGCGTAGGGGATGCAGATGTGGATCGACCCGCTGGTCTCGCCGATTTCGAGCGAAAACGCGGTCGATACGACGATCTCGCTGGGCGTGGCGATATTCGCGAACTGCGGCTGCATCTCCGACCGCTGGTACTCCAGCTCGATCGGGTAGATGCTGCGCCAGGCCTTGCACATCTCGGTGGTGATGACCTCCACCAGACGCATGATCACGCGCAGTTCGGTGGGCGAGAAGTCGCGTCCTTCGATGCGCGTGTGGAACTTGCCGTTGCCGCCAAACAGCGCGTCGATGACGGCGAAGATGATGCTCGGGTCGCACACGATCAGGCCCGCGCCGCGCAGCGGTTTGACCTGCACGACATTGAAGTTGGTCGGGACCACGATCTCGCGCAGGAAGGCACTGAACTTCTGCACCTTGGTGCCGCTGATCGAGACCTCCGGGCTGCGCCGGATCAGGTTGAACAGCCCGACGCGGATATTGCGTGCGAAGCGTTCGTTGATGATCTCCATCGTGGGCATGCGCCCACGCACGATGCGCTCCTGATCGGCCAGCTTGTAGTCGCGTACTGCGCCGGTCTGGGCGGCCTCAGGCTCGAGCTTCTGGCTCTCGCCGGTGATGCCTTGCAACAGCGCATCGACCTCTTCCTGCGAAAGAATCTGCTGGTTCATGGCTGCGCTGCGGGCCGGCTCACTGGACGATGAAATTGGAGAAATGCACGGCCGTCACGGGCAGTTCCTGCGGCGGCGCCTTTTTTTCCTTCTTCCGTGCCGGCTTGTCGGCGTCGGCGCCGCTGGCGTCGGCATCAGCTGTTTTGGCGTTGGCCGCAGCAGGGCCAGAATTGCCGGCTGCTTCGATGATCTCGACACCCAAAGCACGCGAGGCCTCGCGTTGAATCTCGAGTGCCAACTGGGCCTTGCCTTCACGCGCCAGCATGTCGGCCGAGGTCTTGTGCGACAGCACCATCAGGATGTTGTTGCGGATCACCGGCATGAAGACCTTGATCTGGTCTGCGGTCTTGGGGTCACGCAGCTCCAGCGAAACGGCGACCTGGGCAAAACGCTCGGTATCGCGATCGGCCAGGTTGACGGTAAACGGGTCCAGCGGGACAAAGGTCGGCACGGCCTTGGGGTCGCGTGCGGCGACCTTGGACTCTTGTTCGCCGGCACCGTTTTCCTCGGCCTCGGCCGCCTCGGCGGCAGCCGCCTTCTTTTTCAGGTAGATCGCCGCGCCGGCACCGGCCAGGCCCAGCACCAGCACCGCGGCGCCGATCATGATCAACAGCTTCTTCTTGCCGCCACTCTTTTTGGGTGCGGGCGCTTCGGCATCGGTGGCCGTGGCGGTGGACATGGGGGCTCCTTTGATCGGCACAGGGGCCCGCACGCGCGGTCGTCGCGCATGTCGGGCGTTCGCGACGATTATTGAGACCGGGGCTGCCGGCTCATGCGCCGAAAAGGGCCGGGAAAGCCGGTGTTGTCACGCTGCGGGCAACGGCCGCCGTTGACGTCAGCCCGGCGGCCTCAGGCCAGCGCCGGGCCGCCCCAAGCGGCCTGACGCCCCCTTGGGGGGCAGCGAGCGTAGCGAGCGTGGGGGTTGTCGATTCACGCGTAGGTGTCGACCAGGCCCTGGCTGCGCACCAGGCGTGGCGCCGGCAGCATGGCGTCGGCCACCGCACTGGCTGGCTGCTGATGCGCCGCGGCAGGCGCGCCGTCATGGCCCGCGCCGCCGTCGCGGGCCTGGCCAAAAACACCACCACCGCCGAGCGTGAAGCCGGCGTCGCGCAGGCTTGCAGCGAGGGTCGGCAGTGACTGCTCGAGCAGCGTGCGCGTGGCGCCCTGGTCGGCGATCATCTCGATGCGCACCGTATTGCCTTCGAGCGCCAACTGCACTGCGATCGGGCCCATTTCGGCAGGGTTGAGTTGCAGCCGGGCCTGCTCGATGCCCTGGCGCACCAGGACCACGATCTGGGTGCCCAGCGCGGGGGCAAATTCCGGGCTGCCGAGGGTCGGTGAAATCTGCACGCCGGCCGCCGTCTCGACTGCAGAGGGCAGACCGACTGGCGCTGCGCCAGCGGCGCCGGCGATACCGGTGGCCGTGGTGGCAGCCGATGTGGTGGCGGCGGCGCGGCTGTCGGCCGAAGCGGCGACGAACCCTGCCGGCTCGTAGGCCCGCGTTGCCGCGAAGCCTTGGGTGTCGACATCGACATCGGCTGCGGCGTCGGTGGCAGCCGATCCCGCCGCCAACGATCCGGCGGCCTCGGAAGTCAACGCGGACGCGGCGGCCGGCGAGGATCGATGGCCACGCGCAGCCGACCCGCGGTCAGCGCCCGTGGTGCCGACGATGCCTTGCGACCGGGTGTCGCTGCGCTGGCCGGCGACGGCCGACGTGGCAATTCCACCGCTGTCGCCAGCCGCCGTGCGCGCACCCAGGTTCACCGCCTGAGCCTGCGGGCTGACCAGTCCAGCGACCCAGCTCGACAGGTCGGCGCTGGCCGGGTGATCGGCTTTGGTGTCCTCGGCCAATCCGGGGTCGCTGCTTGCGGCGTGGTGCGGGCCTTCGGTGGCTGCCGACGAGCTATCCGGCCGCGTGGCCGCGGTGCTGCGTGCTGCGGCCCCGGACGGCATGGCGCTGCGCCGCGCGGCGATACGCTCTTTGCCGCGGTCGCCGCGCTCGGGGCTGCCGCTGGCTTCGCGCTCGGCACGTGCAGCGTGCAGGTTGGCGCGCCGCAACTCACTGCCGAAGCTGGGCTCGGGCCCAGCACCGCCGGGCAAGGCGACCGGTGCGAGCGCGCCCGAGCCCGTGCTGGGCGCCTGGGCGCCAGGGAGGGTCAAGGCCGGCGTGATCATATTCAGGCTCGATGAAATGGGTGGCGGGCGACAGCGGGTGAATGGTGCGAGGTGCGTGGCGAGTTGCGGGTGGTGCGTGCTGGTGGCCGCTCAGTGCAGACTCGAAAAGCAGCTCAGCCGGTTGTTCGCCCAGCCGGCGCGCTGTGCCGCTTCATCGGTCTGCCTTTGCTCGCTGCGTTGCAGCACCAGACGCTGGTCACCGGCTCGACGCTCGAGCAGTTTTTGCACCGCCGCCACGCGCCGCTCGGCATCGAGCAGGGCTGCGCGGCAGGCGACCGTGGTTGCCTCGGCGCGACCGAACAACCCCTTTTGCTGCGCCAGCGCCTGGTCCAGGCGCTGCATGAAGCTGCGATAACACTGCAAGATCTCGATCGTCGCGGTCTGGCTGAAGCGCAGGCTCCAACGGTCGACATAATCGGCACGATAGGCCGCCAGCTGGTCGACTTGGCCTTTAGCCTGGCCTTGCTGGGCCTGCGCTTGCCGCAGCGCCAGCGCTGCCTCGTCGCGTGTGTTTTGCTCGCGTTCGAGCAGGGTCTGCAGCGATCGGGGGTCGGGTGGGCTCATGGGTGCTTGGGCGGGCGGTAGGGGCTGACGGGATTCAGGTGGC
>JANOKR010000629.1:0-4035 GCA_031419315.1 Betaproteobacteria bacterium | reverse complement strand
CCCTGGCTCAGGTCGACCAGGTTGTAGCTGTGGAACAGGCCGCCGCCGTCGTGACCGCGGCGCGCGCATTGCAGCGTCGCATCGACCAGCGGCAACAGCGTGCGCGCAAACTCGGTCAGCAGGCCGGGTGGCGCCTGCACCAGGCTGCGGCCGGCGGCGCCGCGGTAGGCCGCGGCGCGCCAGGCATCCAGCAGCGTGCCGGCGGCGTCGAGGAAAACCCGCCGTGCGCGAGCGTCGTGCACGGCAGCCAGCGGCGTGGCGCGCACCAACGCGCGCATCGACTGCAGCGCCTGCAACGTTGCGGCGGGCAGCGCAAAGGGCCGGTGGCCGCCGGGCAAATCCGCAATGAAGGTCAGCATGCGGCGCAGATGCGCCAGCGTGACCACCGACAGCCCGTTGCCGACGAGCGCGTTGTTGGCGTCGTTCCACTCCGGCCGCTGCGTGTGCAACCACAGGCCACCGCCGGGCACCAGGCATCCCGCTTTGGCGAGCAGGATCGCGGCGAGCTTCTCGCCCAACGTGGCCAGCACCGGCTCGTCGACGTCGTCGCAGACGAGCAGGCCGTCGCTGCCGATGCGCCGCGCGCGCTCGTGCGCCCGGGTGTGCGCCGCGTCGTCGAAGACCACGGTGTTCTTCGGCTGTGCTGTCTGCTCGGCATGCGGCTTCAGCCGGTACGGCACATCGGCAAAGCTGAACAGCGCGCGGTCCCAAAAGCTGGCCAGCAGCGCGGGGTCGCGGTCCTGCGCCGCTTCGAGCAGGCGCAGCAGGTAGATCACTTGATGATCGCCCCAGTAGCCGATGTGGCTCCAGGGGTCGTTGGGCTCGATGACCTCCCAGTCGATGCCGTCGCGGCCGATGCGGTAGGGGTTGTAGCCGTCGGGGGTCATCGCACCGAGAAAGGTGGCGATCATCGAGCCCAGGTATTCGGGCTGGCTGGCCACCAGCGCTTCCCAGTTCTGGAAGATGTCGCGCCAGTTGCCTTCGTAGTTGACGACCCGTCGGCCGGCGGCTTCGCGCACCCGGATCGAGAACTTGTTCCAAGGCCGGCTCGGGTCGCCATGGCGGCGGCTGAACGTCAGCGGCAGGTAGGCCAGCAGCAGGCGCTCGGCCTGTGGCCCGCCGGTCTGGCGTGCGGCTTTCAAGGCATCAGCGCGCTCGATATGCGCCGGCCCGCTGGCGATTTCGGGTCGCAGGGCTTCGGCCACGCGCCGGTTGCGGCGGTGCAGGAAGGCCAGCAGGTCGTCACGGTCCCAGCGTGTGCCGTCGACAAAGACGCCGCCGCGCATGATGTTGAAGAGCACGTTGGCGCGGTGGTGCGCGGCGGCCATCGGGTCGCCTGACGATTGCAGCCCATCGGCGCGCTCGAGCAGGCTGTCCACGCCAGCGTCGTTGCGCGCCAGCGCGGCGTCGATCTGCTGTGGCGTGCCCTGACCACGTTCGAGCCAGCGACCGAGCTCGAAGGCCTGCACCTGCGAGCGCGGGCTGTCGACGACCTGGTGCCACTGCCGGCCCGCGGCGTCGATGATCGCGTCGAAGTTGACGAGGAAGGCGCTGGTGCGGCCGCGCGTCAGCGTCTCGGCTTCGACCTGGCCGCTGCGGCAGAAGCCTTCGACCTGATGTGCCGAGAGCAGCGTGCGCGCAGCGGGCGCGGTGTGCCAGGCGACCAGGGCCTCGAACGACTCCTTGGGCTCGGCACGGTCCCAGATCTTGGCGTAGAGCGTGAACAGCCCCAGGCGCCCGGCGGCGGCCGACTCGTTCCACTTGTAGGCATCGGTGAGGCTGCTGAACTGGCTCACCTGCAGCATGCCCAGGCCGGGCGGTATCAGGTTGAGCAGGCCATCGAGTACCTGCACCGCCAGCGGCCCCTGCGGCGCATGCAGGCGCGCCGAGCGCACCAGGCCCAGCTCGGCCGCGGTGGACCACTCCTGCTCGAAGACGAGCCGGCACGAGGGATGCACTTCGCGCAAGCGCAGCCGCGTCCCCGACAGGTTTTTCCAGACCGAGCGTGCGCCGGCCCCGCCATCAAGCCGCGGCGCAAAGGGCTGCCACAGCTCGACCTGTTCGCCGTCGACGATGCGGATCCAGGTGCGCGGCCCGGTGTGTTCCCAGCGGCGGTGGATCTTGTCGACCGTTTCGTAGGGAAAGAAGGCGCCGTCGGCATCACGTCGGCCGGCGGCCAGCGAGCCGGCCGTGGAGATGAACGCCCAGAGGTCGCTGTCGCTGGCCAGCGCGACAAAAAAGGGCGGCTGCGATTCGATGCCGTCGATGCGGTACCAGCGCTCCTGGCCCTCGTCGACAAAGCCGCCGTGCAGGGGGTGTGGAGTCATGTCGTCAACCAAACTTGGGCCGCTCTTCCTTGTCCCACAGGCCCCACTGCGTGCCCACTTCGCCCTCCTGTCCGAGCTTCCAGGGTTCGTCGAACGACGAGAAGTAGAACAACTTGATCCCTTCGCCCCGGACCCACTGCTGGACGTCGATGAAGTAGCGCATCGCGTTGTCGGCCGATGGCACGGCGCCGGCCACCGCCTGGCCCACGGCTTGGCCCACAGCTTGGCCCACAGCTTGGCCACTCGCGGGCCAACCGGTCTCGGTGACGATGACGGGCTTGTCGCCGCCGGCGGCTTTCACCAGGCCATGCATGCGGCGCAGGTACTGCGCCGCCACGTCGATGCTGGCGCCCTCCCAGAACGGGTAGCAGTTGGGCAAGAGCACGTCGCAGGCAGCCGTGAGCGCGGGCCGCTCCAGGAACTGGAAGTAGGCATCGACGCAGCCCACCGGCACATCGGCTGGCAAGGCGGCCCTCACGCGTGCGACGTAGGCGAGCAGTTCGGGCTCGGGCAGGTCGCCGCGCAGCAAGACCTCATTGCCGACCACCGCGATGCCGACCAGCCCCTGTTGGGCGAGTGCGATGAGCGCCTCGACCTCACGTTCGTTGCGCTCACGGTCGTGGCTGATCCAGGCTCCCACCATCGTCTTCAGGCCCTTCTCGCGGGCCAGTTTGGGAATCAGTTCGTGGCCCTCGGTGCAGGCGAATGAGCGCACCCAGCGAGTGTGCGGGGCGATGAGCTCGATGCGCCGGCGGACCTGCGCCTGCGACAGCAGGTCGCCGGCGCGCTGGCCCTGCGTGTAGGCACTGAAACACAGGCCGTACAGACCGCGCTGGAACTGCTCGGCGTACAGCGTGCGGATCTCGTCGGTCGACTTGCCCGCCAGCGGCGAAAGCTCCACCCGAGGCAGCAGAAGTCCGTGGTCGGCCAGCCAGGGCCGGGCGCCGGAGCCCTGCGATGAACCCACGCTTGTGCGCTGCTTGCGCCGCTGCAGTTCGGCGTTGACCTCCAGGGCGCGCTTCTCGTCGAGGTCGTAGTCGCGCATGAACCACATCGCCAGCAGCGTGCCGATGATGGGCACGCCGGAGTAGAAAAGGCGCAGGCCATCCACCGCGCCCTCGGGCTGCACGGCAGCGCCCGGCGTGAAGGCCACCAGCGCCATGATCGCGCCGCTGAGCAGGCCGGCCACGGCAAAGCCGAGCTTGACCATCCACCAGTAGATCGCGCCGAAGATGCCTTCGCGCCGCTTGCCGGTGGCGAGTTCGTCCAGGTCGCAGACATCGGCCGTCATCGACATCATCAAAGTGAACAGGCCGCCGATGCCGAACGAGAAGAACGGCAGCGCGAGCATGAACATCCAGGGTTTGCCGGGCACCATCAGGAACCACAGCAGCACGTAGCCGAGCAGCGAGATACCCTGCGAGAGCATGAAGGCCGTCTTCTTGCCCAGCTTCCTGGACATCCAGGCCACGGTCGGGATCACCGCGAAGGTGGTGACCAGTGCGCCGATGCTGCCGAACAGCGTGGGCCAGATGCCGGCCGCGGCGGTGTTGCCGTTGAAGAGGTGGTAGACGACGATGAAGAACGAGAACGCCGCCACCGTGTTGAAGGCGTTGAAGATCAGGAAGGTGGCAAAGCACAGCTTGCGGAACGGCACGCAGCCGAAGGCCTCCTTGAAGCCGTCCAGCATCTCCTTGAAGCCCAGGCC
>JANOKR010000628.1:0-4358 GCA_031419315.1 Betaproteobacteria bacterium | reverse complement strand
TGTAACCCGGCGCCAAACTGATCAAGCACTTCCTGCAGTTCAAGGACCTGCGCGCCGAGGAATATGCCTATCTCTTCGAGCGCACGCGGATCATCAAGGCGCGTTTCAAGAACTACGAACGCTACCAGCCGCTGGTCGACCGCACGCTGGCGATGATCTTCGAGAAGGCCAGCACACGCACCCGCGTCAGCTTCGAAGCCGGCATGTACCAGATGGGCGGCTCGGTCGTGCACCTGACCACCGGTGACAGCCATCTCGGCCGCGCCGAACCGGCGCAGGACACCGCGCGTGTCATCAGCCGGATGGTCGATATCGTGATGATCCGCACCTATGAGCAGGCGATGCTCGAGAGCTTCGCCGCCAACTCACGTGTGCCGGTGATCAACGGCCTGACCAACGAGTACCACCCCTGCCAGATCCTGGCCGATATCTTCACCTTCATCGAACACCGCGGCTCGATCAAAGGGCGTGTTGTCGCCTGGGTCGGTGATGGCAACAATATGGCCAACACCTGGCTGCAAGCCGCCGAGCTGCTCGGCTTCAAGGTCCACATCAGCACCCCCGACGGCTACGAGGTCGACCCCGCGGTGGCCGGCGTGCGCGATACGAGTTGTTATCGCGTTTTCAACCACCCACTCGAAGCCTGCGCAGGCGCCCACCTCGTGACCACCGATGTCTGGACGAGCATGGGCTACGAAGCCGAGAACGACGAGCGCCTGAAAGCCTTTGTCGACTGGTGCGTCGACGAAGAAATGATGGCCGCGGCGCAGCCCGATGCCCTCTTCATGCACTGCCTGCCCGCGCACCGCGGCGAAGAGGTTGCTGCCGAAGTCATCGACGGCCCGCAGTCGGTCGTCTGGGACGAAGCCGAAAACCGCCTGCATGTGCAGAAGGCGCTGATGGAGTACCTGCTGCTCGGGCCGATTGGGCAGGCTAATCGGCTGGACTGAAGTCGTTTGTCGACGCCGGGCCAGCGACAGCCCCTAACGCCCGATCAAACTCTCGGCCGGGATACCGAGTTGCGCGTGCAACCTGCGCACCATCGCCAGCGTCAAAGGCCGGCGCCGCGCGAGCACCTCATAGACCCGGTTCAACCGACCGATCATCGGCTCCAGGTCGCGAGGAGTCAGGCCCTGCTGCTCCATGCGGAACTTGATCGCCTCGATGGGGTCTGTCGGCTCGACGGGGTAGTGCTTGGCTTCAAAGGCTTGCACCAGGGTCGCCAGCACATCCAGCCGGTCGCCGTCCGGCGTGCCCAACTCCGGGTCGCTTTTCATCAACTTCGAAATTTCTGCCAGGGCTGCCTCGTTGTCGGCGTCGGTACGGATCGGTCTGATTTCCATGTTCATCACTCCAGTTCCACGGTTTCCGCGTCGATGCCGTCGTAGGCCTTGTGCGTGCCGATGAATTTCACAAAAACAACGCCGGTGTTGTACGCCAGCGCCGCCACCAGGCGGTACTCGTTGCCCTTGATGTTGAACACCACGCGCCTGCCTTTCAGAATGCTCGCGCTGCCAAACTGGGCCTTGATATCGGCCGGCTGTCGCCATGCACCATGTTTCACCTCGTCGTACCAGGCCTTCAAGGGCTGCTCTGCGTCGGGGTGCTTGCCCCAAAAATCACGCATGGCTTTCAAGGCAATGACACGCACCGGTGGAGTCTAGTCCCGTTTTGGGACTATCGCAACCGTCCGGCGCAGTCGTGTCGCAGTCGTCCCGCGGCGGGGTCAGCGTCGCAGGGTCCGTCGCGGGGCCAGTTCTTGCACGGAGTCAGGACCACACTTTTTTTGTTGCACCCCGTCGAAACCGCCTTGGCCTAGATCGAATCCAGCCCGATCACCAGGCGCCGGCCGAGGGCATCGATCGCCTGCGCAATGCGCGGCAGCTTGGAGCCGTAGTGCGGGTCGAGCAACCGGCGAACCTCTTTCTCGTCGATACCAAGTCGTTTGGCCAGTTGTACCTTGCTGATACCGGCCTCGGCCATGGCCACATACAACGCCGCCTTGGCGACCGTTTCGGCAGGCGGCGAAACCCAATGCTCCTGCCTGCGCGCCTTGCTCGGCGCCGGCAACGGCAAACCGCCCTGCATGTAGGCCGCAAAAACCTCGTCCATCGCGTCGGCCGCTTCGGCCAGCGCGTGCACCCGGTCGTCGCCCTGGGTCACGAGCTGAGGCAGGTCGCGGCAGGTCACGACAAAACCACCTTCGTCGGCGGGCGCGAGCTTCACTGCATACTCAAATCGTTCCATTGGTCCACCTCATCAAAGCTGTGACAGCTTGAGCCCGAGTTGACTGCACATCGCGTGCAGCGTGCCGGTCTTGAGTTCATCCTTCGGATTGCGCACCACGGTGAATGCGCTCGCGAAATACAAGGTCTGGTGACTGCCTTTGCCACGCTTGGCGTCGAGCGATACGGCAACCCCGCGCTGCCTTCCCAGCGCCTTCACCTTGCGGATGAAGTCGTTGCCCATCACAGCACGATCATCGGTCGAAAACGTCCGACGTGCAACTCCATCAGCGGCACCGAAATCGGCCACCGCAGCGGGCTGCTTCAGTGCGAGTACACGACGAGCAACTTGAAGCCATCGGCCGAGGTTGCTGTGACCCGGGAGAGCGGGGCCCAGTCCACCGCGGCCATGTCAGCGTCGGCGATGAAGCGGATTGCGGATTGGTCGGTGCTGGTCAAGTACAGCAGACCATCGACAACTTTCGCGTAGTACCCCCCGTTTCTTGCGACTCCATGGGACGCATACGGGCTGTCGCCAAACGTCCCGTATACGGTGCTATGCCAGACCATCCCCGCCGGCGCTGCTTCGTTCGAATCCGTCAGTTCGTTCGTGGTCGGGTTCACCATGAACTCCTTGAGAGTGCCACCCAGGATGGTGGCCTTGCACTGGACGATGAGCCAACCGTCAGGTCGCATAACGCTCGCTTCCGGCAAAAAGCACCCGTACAGGGGTATGGCAGCCCCAGGCCCTTGCTGGTATTGGCTCAAATTGATCACCGGCTCCGTTCCGTTGTTCACAGCCGGGTTGCCTGTCAGCTTCACTGGGTAGGAACCGATGGTGCCGTCGATTGCGAGCGCGTACTCGCTGTATCGCAGCACCGGCCGCTGGCAGGCACCCGCCTGCACTTCAAAGCCGGCCGGGCAGACTGCCGATATGGTGAGATTCGCCAGTGAAGTTGTCCCGTTGCTCAAGCTCACGGCATGGTCACCCAGGCCGATCGCATGGGGCTGATTTCCGCTCGCAGCGGTCGCCACGCTCGCTGCGCCAACATTCACCACCGGGCTGCTGGCGTCAGTCGATGTCCACTTGATCGTGGCAACGCAGGTGCTTGCGTTCGCTGCAACGGTGCAGCCGACCGTGCCCGTCAGATTGCCGGCGGCAACAGCGGGCGGCTCAGAGCCCCTCCCCGCAACCTGCCAGTTGCAAGCCCACTGCGAAGCCCGCGGTCGCAATGCTGCCGCGCAAAAATCGCTTGAATGACCTCATCGTTTCCTCCGCGTATTGGCGATGGCGAAGGTTAACTGCTGTCGCACAGTCGCGTTCAACCTTCGGGTAAATCTTAGGTCCGCCGCCGGGCGTCGCGCTCCGCAGCGCCGCCCTCAGTAAGTCGCCCGCCCCCCCGTGATGTCAAACACCCCGCCTGTCGTGAACGAACAATCCTCGCTCGCCAGCCAGGCCACCATCGCCGCGATCTCGCGCGGTTCGAGCAGGCGGCCCATCGGGATCTTGGCCAGCATGTAGTCGATCTGCGCCTGCGTCATCTGCTCGAACATTGCTGTCTTCGCCACCGCCGGCGTGACGGCGTTGACGAGCACGCCCTTGGTCGCCAGCTCCTTGCCGAGTGACTTGGTCAGCGCGATCAGGCCGGCTTTGGACGCGCTGTAGTGCGACGCGTTCGGGTTGCCTTCCTTGCCCGCCACCGAGGCGATGTTGACGATGCGGCCGTAGCCCTGCTTCAGCATCTGCGGCACGACCGCGCGGCAGGTCAGGTAGGGCGCCACCAGGTTGACTTCGATCACGCGCCGCCACACCTCGGGTGCCAGCTCCCAGGTCGGCGCGTTGCCGCCGGTGATGCCGGCGTTGTTGACGAGAATGTCGATGCGGCCGTGAACCTTGATGGCGGTTTGAGTGGCGGCGGCCACGTCGGCCTCGACACACAGCTCGACGATCGAGGTGCTGACCTGGCCCAGTCTGGCCAGCGTGTTCTCCGCTTCGGCGAGGCGCGCGGCGTCGATGTCCCACAGCACCACGCTCGCGCCCGATTGCAGCAAACGCTCGGCCGCGGCGTAGCCGATGCCCTGTGCCCCGCCGGTGATCACGGCGACGCGGCCTTTCAGGTCGATCTGGTTCAT
>JANOKR010000627.1:0-7499 GCA_031419315.1 Betaproteobacteria bacterium | reverse complement strand
TGCGGTGTCCAACGCCATCCGGCGCTCGCGCTCGGGTTTGAGCGACCCGAACCGTCCGACGGGCTCGTTCCTGTTCCTCGGCCCCACCGGCGTTGGCAAGACCGAGCTGTGCAAGGCCCTCGCTGGGTTTTTGTTCGACAGCACCGACAACCTGGTGCGCGTCGACATGAGCGAGTACATGGAAAAGCACTCGGTCAGCCGCTTGATCGGCGCGCCGCCGGGGTATGTCGGCTATGACGAAGGCGGGCAATTGACCGAAGCCGTGCGCCGCCGCCCGTACAGCGTGATCCTGCTCGACGAGGTCGAGAAGGCGCACCCGGATGTCTTCAACGTGCTGCTCCAGGTGCTCGACGATGGCCGCCTCACCGACGGCCAGGGCCGCACGGTGGACTTCAAGAATTCGGTCATCGTGATGACCAGCAACCTCGGCTCGGGGCTGATCATGCAGATGGCCGGCGAGCCGCATGCGCTGATCCGTGATGCGGTGTGGGGCGAGGTCAAGGCGCATTTCCGGCCGGAGTTCTTGAACCGCATCGACGAGGCGGTGGTCTTCCATGCGCTGGATGCCAAACACATCGCCAGCATCGCCAGGATCCAGTTGCGCGCGCTGGAGCAGCGGCTCGAAAAGATGGACATGAAGCTCGATGTGTCAGAGGCCGCGCTGGCCGAACTGGCCAAGGCCGGTTTCGACCCGGTGTTCGGTGCGCGGCCGTTGAAACGCGCGATCCAGCAGCGCATCGAAAATCCGGTCGCCAAGCTCATCCTGCAAGGGCGCTTCGGGCCCAAGGACGTGATCCCGGTCGATCTGAAGGACGGCGAGTTCGACTTCGAGCGCGTCGTGCACTGACCGGCTTGTTGGCCGGTCAAGGTGTGCAGTGCATTGACCGCGCATTGACCGCGCACTGCCAGCCCATCGGCGCAGCGCCGATGCCTTGGTCAGCCTCTCAGGTGCTGCCGGCCCGCGCCGCCGGGCCGGCCGCGTCGAGGATCGGCTCCAGCCGTTGCAGCTGCGCGCGCAGCGTCAGCGGGTTGGTTTCCTTGCGGTCGAAGACCGCCAGCAGCGCCAGCGTCGGCTGCTGGTGCACGATCCGCGCGAGCAGCAGGTGGTGCTCCAGCGTGACCAGCGTTTCGGCGTGCTCGGCAGCACCGCCAAAATAACTGCCCGCATGCGCTGCCGTGCCGATCAACGCTGCGCCCTGTGCGGCCAGCGCGCTGCCATGCCGTAGCCGCCCAGCATGTGCCAGCGACTCGCGGCGCGCGATGTCGAAGACGCAGCAACCGATGACCCCCTTGATGCGTGCGCAGGTCTGCACATAGCGGCTGATCTGTTCGTCATCGAGCACGCGGCGCTCGCCCTGGGGCGACGGCATCGGGCGCAGCGGCATCGCCTCGGAGATCGCCGCGCCGGCATCGTCGTGCGGCGTGGAGGATGTCAGCGGCGGCGCAGCGCTGGGCGCGGTGACGGGCGCAGTGACGGGCCCGCCGCGGGCCACGTTCCAGGCGCCTTGGATCACCGACCAGATCGCGCCGACCTGCGCCGCTGCCGGCGTGACCGACGCGGCCACGGTCGTGCCGGCGACGAGGCGCCTGGCGATATCGGCCAGCGCCGGCACGCCGCCGGCAGTGGGCACCACCAGCAACTGCCGGCTGCCCCACGGCTGCGTCAGCAGGCGTTCGCGCAGCGGCTTGAAATGGCCCTCGAGCACATGCGCCGGCAGGGCCGGCACGAGCAGCACACCGAGTCGGCTGAAAGCAAGCAGGGTCTCGTCGATCGGCCGCCGGCTCACCGAATCAGCGTCGACATCGGTGCCGCTGTAGATGCGCACTGCCGCGCCTTTGGCGGCGGGCAGTTCGATGAAAGGAATCGTCGCCAGTGTGACGCCATAACCCTGGCGCCGAATGAGCAGAGTCTGCACCGGCAGGCGCATCGCTGCGGCAAGTTCGGCGAGCAGGCTGCGCTGACGCGTCGCGCCAACATCGTGCAGTGCGATGAAAGCGCCGGTGTGTTCCTGCAATTGCATCTGCAGCGCTTCGGCGGGCGGGCACACGGCAAAGATCTCGTGCCGGTTGTCACCCACCGGCGTGCCGACCTGCGGCGCGTCGCGGCCGAGATAGTCCTCACTGCCCATCACCCGTGTGGCCATGCCGGTCAACGCGCGGGTCGCCTGCCAGGTGTCGGGGCTGGGTGAAGGCTTGCTGGCGTCCATGTCGCTGCGTCGGGGACGGAACACCCCGGTCCGTAGAATTGGTGCGATGGACGATAACTTAAGTGCCGCCGGCGTAGTCATCGTCGGCGCCGGCCTGGCCGGCCTGGCCACGGCGCTGAAGCTGGCCGAACACGGCCCGGTCACGGTGCTCGCCAAGCGCCGGCTCGACGAGGCCGCAACCGCCTGGGCGCAGGGCGGCATCGTCGGCGTGCTTGGTGCCGACGACAGCATCGAGTCGCATGTGCGTGACACCCAGGATGCGGGCGCCGGGCTGGTCGACGAGCACACCGCGCGGTTTATTGCCGAGCGCAGCGCTGCGGCGGTGGCCTGGCTGGTGGCCAGCGGCGTGCCTTTTTCTGCCGACCCCGACGGCCCGCAAGGCCTGCACCTGACCCGCGAAGGTGGCCACGCGGTACGCCGCATCGCACATGCGGCAGATGCCACCGGCAAAGCGATCCATGACACGCTGCTCGGCCTCGCCCGGGGGCACCCGAACATCACGCTGCGCGAACGCTGGATGGCGGTTGACGTGATCACCTCGCGGCACTTCAAGTCCGCGCCCGGCGCCGCCTCGGCGCCACGCTGCCACGGGCTCTACGCCTTGGATATCGACAGCGGCCGCGTCGAAACCCTGCCCGCCACCGCGGTGGTGCTGGCCACCGGCGGCGCCGGCAAGGTCTACCGCTACACCACCAACCCCGATACCGCGACAGGTGATGGCATCGCGATGGCCTGGCGCGCCGGCTGCCGCGTCGCGAACATGGAGTTCATCCAGTTCCATCCGACCTGCCTGTACCACCCGCTCGAGCGCAGCTTCCTGATCACCGAGGCGCTGCGCGGCGAGGGGGCCTACCTCAAGCTGCCTAACGTCGAAGGTGAGGCTGCACGTTTCATGCCGGCGCACGATGCACGGGCCGAACTTGCGCCGCGCGACATCGTTGCGCGGGCGATCGATTTCGAGATGAAAAAACATGGTCTCGACCATGTGTGGCTCGACGCGACACATCTCGGCGAGGCTTTCCTCCAGGAACACTTCCCGACGATCCACGCGCGTTGTGGTGAGCTGGGCATCGATATCGCCCGGGCGCCGATCCCGGTGGTGCCGGCGGCGCATTACACCTGCGGCGGTGTCGTCACCGATCTTGACGGCCGCACCGATCTGCCGGGCCTGTATGCGGTAGGCGAAACGGCCTACACCGGGCTGCATGGTGCCAACCGGCTGGCGAGCAACTCGCTGCTCGAATGTGTCGTGCTCGGCCACAGTTGCGCCGCAGCGGTCATGACCCAGGCGCCGGGCGTGGCGCTGCCGCCGCCGCCCTGGGACGAAAGCCAGGTCGAGGACGCCGACGAGCAGGTCGTCATCGCCCACAACTGGGACGAGCTGCGCCTGCTGATGTGGAACTACGTCGGCATCGTGCGCACGACGCGCCGCCTGGAGCGCGCGCTGCACCGCATCCACTTGCTCAAGGCCGAGATCGATGACTACTACGCCAACTTCCGCGTCAGCCGCGACCTGCTCGAGCTGCGCAACCTGGTGGATTGTTCGGAGCTCATCGTGCGCTCGGGCCTGATGCGCCACGAGAGCCGAGGCCTGCATTTCAGCCGCGATTTCCCGCACACGCTGCCGGTGAGTTTCCCGACCGTGCTGACCCGGCCAGCGCGCAGTGCCGAGCACCGCAGCGTAGGCCAGCCGCTCAGGTGAAGGTGCTGAAGGCCGAGGTCACCGGCTCGACACGCCCGCGGCCGGATTCCTTGGCCGCATAGAGCGCCTTGTCGGCCAGGCCGAGCAGGCGCTCGATGGTGTCCCCATGCTCGGGAAACATTGCCACACCTCCGGAGAATGACGCGCAGGGCATCTTCTGGCCGCGGTGGCGCATCGGCAGCGCCCGAAAGGCGTCAAGCAGCCGTCTCGTCGACTGGATGGCGGCGCTGAGTTCGACATCGGGCATCACGATCACAAACTCTTCGCCGCCGATGCGGCACAGCAGGTCGCTGCGCCGCACATGTGCCGCCAGCAGTTGCGAGAAGTCGCACAACATCTGGTCGCCGGCGGCGTGGCCCAAAGTGTCGTTGACGAGCTTGAAGTGGTCCAGGTCGAGCAACACCAGCGACAGCTCTTTGCCCTGCCGGCGTGCGAGTTCGATCAAGCCCGGCCCGGCTTCAAAAAGATAGCGCCGGTTGTGCAGGCCGGTCAGCGGGTCGCGCACCGCCTGTTCGCGCAATCGAGCGTGCAGGGCTTCGGTTTCGGCGATCTTGGTTTCGAGCTGCTGGTTCAGCGCAGCCAGGCGCTTGCGGTCGATATCGGCCTCGCGGCGCAATTGTTGCGCGAGATCGCGCTCGCGCTGCGCCTGCGTGTAGTCGTGATGGGCCTGCAGCGCGCGGTAGCGGGCGCGTGCGCTGCGGCCAACGAGCAGCTCGTACAGGCTGTGCGCCTGCTGGGTGTAGGCCAACGCGGCGGTGGGGTCGCCAAGCGCCTGACAGGCGTCGGCAGCGGCACGCAGCAGCTCCATCGACTCGTAGGGCAGGGCGGTCGAGCCGGCGCGTGGGACGAGCACCGTTTCTGCGACCTGCCGCGCTGCGGCGGCGTCGCCCCGCGCCAGCCGGGTGCGGGTCGACAGCCAGGCCCAGAAGACCACGCCATCGCCGTCGGAGACGGCCGCTGTGGCGCCCTGCGACAGCCAGGTCTCGGCGCTTTGAATATCGCCGTTGGCGAGGTAGGCCAGAGCCAGTGGCAGCGAGACCCGGGCCAAGGCGTCGGGCAGCTGTTCGTCCGGGTGGGACTCCAGAAACCGCGCCATTTCCAGCGCCTTGGCAGGCTGGCCCAACGCAAAGTAGAGCATCAGCAGGTTGGCGCCAGCGACAGTGACCACCGGTTTGGCACCCAATTTGCGCGCCGTGGTCAGGGCCTGTTCGCTCAGTTCGCGGGCGTCTTCGAGGTTGAACAAGTCTTGGTGGAAACCGCCCAGATTGGCCAGCGCGTTGATGATCAACGCGTCGTCGCCACTTTGCTGGGCGGCCTCGAGAGCCGCGTAGAAATTTGACAACGCGATGTCGCTCTGCCCGAGCAGTTTGTTCGTGATCGCGCGCGAGTTGTGCGCCAGGTAGCGGTCAAACGGCGGCGGCACGACCCGTTGCGCCGAGTCGGCGCGGATGTGTAGCGCCAGTGCGCCTTGCAGGTCACCGAGGCGGCGCAGGCGGATCGCTTCGACTTCGTTGCACAACAGCAGGCCCCGCGCTATGCCGTGCTGTTCGAAGAGTCGGCAAGCCCGCGCATTGGACGCAGCGATATCGTGGTCGCCCGCCGTGCGCACGTCAGCCAGCCCGATGTGCCAATGGGCCCAACCGGCCTCGACGGAATCGGCTGCAGCCAGGCCCAAGGCTGCTTGTGCCGCGGCGCGGGCGCGTGGCGGGTCGAGGTAGGCCAGCCGCCAGGCGGCGGCTAGCGCGTCCTCGTCCCGGTCAGGTTGGGCGCTCGGCGCAGGGTTAGCCACGCGCCCTCATCGCGGTGCGGGCCTGCACAAAACCGAAGGCAAATTCGACCGCTTCGGAGATCGCCAGCTCCATGTCGGCGCGCTCGCGTTCGCTCAGGAAAAACGCGAAGTCCGCCTCATGCCGGATATAGCGCGGCGGCAAGCGGTTCAAGGCCACGCAGGCGACATCGACGAGCAGCTCGGCACGTGTCGAGATGCCCGGGTACTGCGGCGCGGTTTCGATGACGGCACGGTAGACGGCATGTTCGTGGTGATTGCGGACCGAGGTGAAGTCGAGCGTGCGGTTCATGGCGCTGCCCATCGCGGGGCCAGAATGGCTTGTGTTCGCCATATCGACCGCCCCTGCCGGGCCTTGAGCGCGGCACACGCCGAAGCCGCCGCGCTTAGCGCTTTCCTACGCGCTGCCGATGCCGGCGACAAAGCCGGCGCGCGGCTGGGCAACCGCGCCAGGATTGTTTTTCACAAAGTCCAGCATGCGCTCGATGCAACCCAGCGCGTCGATGCGCACCGCTTCGTCGATGCGGATTTCGCCGCGGCCGGACTCCAGGCAATCGACCACGCCTTGCAACGCGTTCATCGCCATCCACGGGCAATGCGCACAACTCTTGCAGGTGGCGCTCTGGCCCGCGGTGGGGGCTTCGATGAGCGTCTTGCCTGGCGCGAGCTGGCGCATCCGGTGCAGGATGCCGTTGTCGGTGGCGACGATGTACTCCGCGGCGCTGCCGTCGACCACCGCCCTGAGCAACTGCGATGTCGAGCCGACCAGGTGTGCCTGCTCCACCACGCTCTGCGGCGACTCGGGGTGGACCAGCACCTGCGCGCGTGGGTGTTCGCGGCGCAGCAGCTCGAGCTCGAGGCCCTTGAACTCGTCGTGCACGATGCAGGCGCCGTCCCAGAGCACCATGTCGGCGCCGGTCTGTTCCTGGATATAACGGCCCAGATGGCGGTCGGGCGCCCACAGGATCTTCTGGCCTTTGGCCTTGAGATGTTCGACGATGGCCACCGCGCAGGAGCTGGTGACCATCCAGTCGGCGCGGGCCTTGACTGCGGCGCTGGTGTTGGCATAGACGACGACCTGGCGGTCGGGATGGGCATCGCAAAATTTGCCAAATTCGTCGGGTGGGCAACCCAGGTCGAGCGAGCAGGTGGCTTCGATATCGGGCATCAGCACGGTCTTGTGCGGCGACAGGATCTTGGCCGACTCGCCCATGAATCGCACGCCGGCGACGACCAGGGTCTGCGCCGCGTGGTCCCGCCCGAAGCGGGCCATCTCCAGCGAATCGGCGACACAGCCACCGGTTTCAAGCGCCAGGTCCTGCAAGTCACCGTCGACGTAGAAGTGCGCCACCAGCACCGCGCCACGGGCTTTGAGCATTTCGGCGGCACGGGCCTTGGTGGCGCGGCGCTGCGATGGCGTCTGCGGCGGCGGCACGCGCGCCCAGGCCTGTGCGGTGCTGGAAGCGCCGCTGGCGTCCTGGCGGGTGTAGTCGAAGGCCACGGTGGTCATCGGGGGTCCTGAGGGGTCGTCGGGAGTCTTGTTGGCCTTGATAATGGTGAGGCGCCAGCGCCCATCGTAGCCGCTGCGGGACAGACTACGATGGCGCCTGCGCCGCGGCCACACAGGCTGCGCTGATTTGCCGATTTGCCAAATAGCCGAACTGCCGATCTGCCGATCTGCCGCTCGGCGGCGCAACCGAGGCCCCGCCGTCGCCGGCGCCGACCCGCATCGTGCTGCCGGCGACAGCACCGACCCTCAGGAATACCTTGCACCATGTCGACCACGCTGCTTGCTTTGTTGGGA